>JAJUHH010000071.1 GCA_029267975.1 Clostridiales bacterium | reverse complement strand
GCTGCACTTTCCTTGCCATCGGATGGAAGGTATTCTATCTTGTCCTTGCTGCTGCAGCCTGTCAGGAACAGGATACCCATCAGGAGAATTACGCAATATCTTATTTTACCTGCCACGGTAGTATCCCTCCTTAACGATTGATACAATAAAATCCATCACCTGTTTGATCAGGGCAAATAGAATCAGTCCTGCCGCAACCACAATTAACATGGTGAATATGGTCAGGAGAATACTCTTAAAGGTCTGTTTAAAGTTATAGGCTTGTATCTCTTTTATCATCACTACGATAAGAACCGCCATGCCGGCATATATGATAACGTTCAGGAAGGTAAGGATAAAGCTTTCATTGAAGGTTAGTACATGACTAAGCAGGATGACTGCCGGCTTTAGGAAAAGGTAAGGTGCCAGGCAATAAGCATAGGAGCAATATACATTCTGAAAGCTGCCTTCTCCGTCGTGAATGGAGCAAATCAGATTATTGCAGATCATACTTAGCAGAAAGAAGCCAAATACCAGTACCAAATCTGTTCCGATCTCATAATAATCATCCATCACACCTTTGAACAAAAAGCCGCTGTAATATTTCTCGATCACGTAGAGGATAAAAAACATCAGATACATCAGGGAGGCAGAAAGAATGCTTACCTTTCCTTCAAATTTAATACCATAGAAGGCATCCGCAGGATTTTTGGGAACATATCTTATGTAGTTGATCTGTTTGATCAATTTAATCTCCTTTATCCTGCCTATGCTCTGAGTAAATCCCTGAATAATCGGAAGCTTTTTCTTTAATAAGCGGAATACTCGGTAAGCCATATAGAGGAGGAGAATAATCAGTCCTACCGTTTTTACATTCTTTCTGACCCAGTCATTCCGTAACTCCCAGAAGGCATCGGAATATCCTTCATAGTCTCCGCCCAGCTTAGCCGCCTGCAGGGCCTGACGGTATTCCTCCATACGGTAATAGGCCTTACCGATTCCTCTGTGTGCATAGTCAAAGAGGCTATTCTTCTTTAAAACCTCCTCCCAGGGCTTATGACTTTCCAGATAATAACCTTCCTGAAATAAATTCAGTGCCTCATGTACCGTCCTGGCATATTCCGTCTCAAGAAACACGGTGATGTTTCCCTGTTCAGAATCAAGGACATACAACCTTCCCTGCTGGTCGGTATCAATGGCGGAAGGGGAAGTAAATAATCCGATCCTTTTCTTGCCGTCGTCTCGCCCGCCAAAGAGAAAGAGCAAATTCTCATCCCTTGTATATTCATAGATATAACCATCCTTGGTCACCGTATAAATGTTCTCAATCTTGCCTACCGCAATGTCCATAATCATGGCATCGTTATAAAAGCTTCCCAGCATATTCTTTGCTGCCATATTAAATTTCTTAATTCCGCCATATTCATTTCCCTGGGTAACTGTATAGATCAGACCATACTGATCCATGTCCAGATTGAGGGCTGCCGTGGGAACATTGGCCTGCAGAGCCTTTAACATCTCTTCTGTGAATACATTTCTCATGAGGATCTGCAGCAAATTTATGCTTGTATGATTGGCACCAAAATAACCGTAAAAATCACCTTCTGCACTAAAGGAAAGGATACCATTGGCATTTCCTTCGGACAGGGCATAGATGCCGCCGGCCTCATTGACCACTAACTTACTGGGGGCATACCTGCTGCCTGTACCAAATAAGGGGCTGTTTGGCTGTTCATAGCTCTTGATTAAATTATGATCTTTATCATATACCAATATCTTCTGCAGCTTTGGATCTGCCACATAGACATTATCCTTCTGATCTACATATAAGCCGGTTGGTCCCTTAAAGTCGCCTTCAATGATGCTCAGCAGATTCCCGTTCAGATCACAAACAAGTACCCTTTGGTTACCGGTGTCAGCAATATACATCTTACCTTGCTCTGTCAGGAATAAATCAGAAGGATTCTTTAGCTGCTCTTCTCCAAATTTGTCATAGACCGTATGAGGAGTATACCCGTCCTGGGTTTTGCGGAACATGCCGTACTTATCAATGGTAAGGGTTGTATAAGGTGCTTCGGCCGCCCTTACCGCAACAGGATGGAGGGCAAGAGCAAGGAAAGCTATGATACCTGTCAGCCACAGTCTTAAATTTTTTCTGTACTTCATATACCATACTCCAATTCTGTGTATATTCTTCCACACATCTTAATCATCCTTAAATAGCCTTCTTGCAAATCTTGATATAAAGTAAATGGCAACCAAAAGTACCAGTGAAACTGCGGAGGCATATCCCATCTCATAACGGATAAAGCCGTAGTCCTCAATATGATTCACAATAAGCTGTCCCCCATAATTGGGCGTGGGATTGCTGCCGCTTAGCTGTACTCCGATGGCTCCTACGGAGAAGGTATTCACCACAGCCATAACGGCTGCAAAGAGCATCTGGGGCTTCATCATGGGTATTGTAATATAGAACATCTCCTGAAAGCGGTTGCGAAGTCCGTCAATGGAGGCCGCCTCATATACCTGGGTATCAATATTTAAGATACCAGCCAGTATGGCAAGGAACCCAACTCCCATGCTGCTCCATAAGGAGACAATGATCATAATCAGCAAGAGATATTTTCCATCCGTCAGGAATAGGATGGGCTCCACAGTAAATCCAAATTCCATGAGAAAATAGTTGACATAACCCATCTGGTCCCCGGCAAAGATAATCTTCCATACCACAGCCATGGCCACACCGGCAGTCAGGGAGGGGGAATAAATAAGCAATGCTAAAATAGTTCTCGGAACTTTACTGATCTGCGCCAGCATCCAGGCTAACAGGAAGGAAAGAACATATCCTACCGGACCCACAATGAAGGCAAAGATACAGGTATTGGGAAGTACCTTCTGCATAAAAACATCATCCTGGGTCAGAAGGTTGATATAGTTTAGCACCCCGTTAAAATCCGGCTTCTGAATTGCATTATAGTTTGTAAAGCTCAAGGCGATTGCTGCGATAATCGGTACTACAATAAACACAACAAAGAGCACAAGATAGGGCAGTAAAAAAAGGTATGCGGTGTTCATTCTCTTTTTTTTCATTCTAACCATTCCTCAATCATCTGGATGTCAGGGACGATGAGCTCTTTTACCTTGTTGCCGTCTGCATCAAGATATCCAAACTCCTCAAGCTTTCTTTGCAGTTCCCTGTTGATTTTTTTCTGCGCTTCGTCCACGGCACTCCGCAGATTCTCATTATTAACAACAACATTGATCAGGATATTACCAAGCTCCCGCTCTATGAGATAAGCGCCGGGTACGCGGGGTACCCCGTAAGCCCAGGATAACTGATCCACAATGGTGTCCTTATACTTTGCTCCCCAGGGTGAGTTCCTGATTGCTTCCAGGTTAGCGGAATTCCATAGATATTCATTGCCCAAGGTACCCTGCAGGGTATAGGCAAATTCAGTCTGAACCTCAGTGGAGGTCCACCAGTCAATAAATTTCCAGCCTGCTTCGTTATTTCCTTCTTTGTTGAACACTACGCAGCTTTCAGCACCACCGGTAAAGTAGCGGTTCACATTCCCATCCTCGTCTACAATTCCGGGGTATGGTGCGATATCCCATGCATCTGTCAGCTCGGGTGCGGCATTGGTGAGAAGATTGAAGGTATTATAATCGGATATTCCAATGGGCATCCTTCCGTCACGAAAGGCCTGGTAAAAGCTTAGAACCTCATAATCCATATTGTAGATGGTGAAGTTTTCTGTCAGGACCTTCAAGCCCTTCAAAACCTCCGGTGTCTCCAGATTGATCTGCGTCTGGCCGGATTCCAGAATCTTTCCTCCCGCCTGATAGATAAAAGGCGCTGTCATGGTAAAATCCTTTACCGGTGAATTGGCCACATGGGTATTAAAGCTTAGTCCCAATCGTTCCAGCTCCGGCAGAAGCTTTCGAACCTCATCCATATTGTCCGGTATCTGAAGCCCCAGGGAGTCCATAATATCGGTACGATAGAACATTACCAGGAAGTTAAAGGTCTCAGGCAGACCATACAATCCGTCATCACAGGTTCCGGGTAAGAGCATGCCAGGGGAGAATCTGCTGGCAACCTCTTTAAAATTGTCATATTGTCTCATATCCTCTAAGGCCCCGCGCAGAGCCAGGTCGTAGATATAGCCGGTGGAGATTCCGATTGCTGCGTCCGGTGCCTTACCGGAGGCATTGGCTAAGATAAGCTTCTGCTGATCCGGGACAATGGATAGGTTCACATTGATTCCGTACTTCTCTGTAAAGTCCGTATCTGCCATCCGCTGCATAATCTCCAAATACTGTCTTGGGCGCGCTACCCAGACTTCCAGGGTATCATTATCTTCATCATAGTTGGGGGCATAGTCCTGATTTGTAAAGGATGCAAACAGGCGCTGAAGCTCCAGACCCAGCTTCTTAAATAAGCTTGGTCCTTTGGGCAGCTTTGCTTCCTCCTGATACAGAAAGATCTTATCCAGTCCGAGCTGTGCAACACTTAACTTCTCAATCACAGTATTTAAGCTTTGCCTTGCTGAACTGCTTCCGTAGGAAAAGCGATTCAGCTGCTTGGGCAAGTCATTGGGCTTTTGGGCAAGACTTCGTAGGTTGGATGCCGCTACCTTAAGCTGGGAGATCTCTCCCACATTATTTTCCTGCGGATTAAGTGCTGATAAGACCTTATGCACCTGTTCAATCAGCTCTGCCCAGTTCAGCAGCTTGTTCTTGATATCAAAACCATAAGGCTCCAGATCAAAGTCTCTGTATTTATTCACGTTGCCGCCGGTAATCTTGCTGATATCAAGTGCCAGCTGGTTCATCTCCTTGGTAATAACTGTCAGGATCTTAATGGCGTCCTTCACCTTGTCCAGGGAAACCTCAAGGGCGATGGTATGCTTACCTTCTGTCAGGTAGATCGGGGCATCCAGACTCATTTGCCTGAACTTTCTGCTATAAGGAAAGGCAACATTTGCATAGTATTGTGAGGGTATCTGACCGTCTATATATATATTGCGGTAGACAGAAAAACCGGCCTTGCTGCTTTGGATGTAATCGAAGGCCAGATTATAATAACCTTCCTCTTCCACTTCAAACTCATACTCTATTCGGTTGCCCCCGGACCGGAAGGATGCTTCCGACACCGTGTTAATGAGCTTTGTCTTGGGACTATAAGGAGTAACACTGGTGTTGAACAAGGCCTCAGCCCGGATATTAGGAGAATTGCGATAGGTAATATTCTCTGCCTCAATTAATATCAGTTGATCCCCCTTCGTCTGCAGGCTGGCATCTGCCTGCTGACCAGACTCCCCGGACAGGCTTGTGCCTACGGAGTCTGAAGGAATGCTTGTCTGAGCCTCCAGATATAAGCTTCCCAGCTCCAGGGAACCTTCGTTCATCCGAAAGGTTAAGGTATTGCTGCCCGCTTCCAGGTAAAGCAGCATTGGTGCACTGTACAGATATGCGGTATCATGCAGGTAACCCTTCTTCCATAGCTTAAACTTCTCCGGCATACTAAGAGTTTCATTCCCATATCTGTCATACTCCATTTCACCTGTGATCCAGGTATCCGCTACCAGGAGTCTTTTAAGTTCATCATAAGGGTAGACCCCATTTACCATCAGGGACATGCTGCTGGGTAAGATATTATCACCCAGTATACGGTAATCGAAGCCAAAGACATAGGCCGCTGCCTGCTCTACCTCAAGGGTTACCACCACTTCTTTATCAGCTGTCACCAGCAGGTTGCTTCCACCCAAGCGGTCTGCTGGAAAGGATATGGTATCGCCCGTATAGATATTGTCTTTGTGGGTATGAAAATATTTCTCATAATCTGTATCAGGAACTCCCTGAAGGGACAGATAGATCTCCTGCAGATTAATATTCTCGTCAGCAGCTGCCTTTGTTGTCCCTTCCATCTGTTTCAAAGAACAGAAGGTGCCCGTCATGGTCAATAAAGCGATAATAAAAATGGAAGCGAAACGTTTTCTAAATCCCATATTGCTTCTCCTCTAATCAGACAGACTTCTAATGTTAAACTCCTCAAATCCAAAGCCTTCACCGTTAGCCTCAAGCCCAACCTTTCCATACAGATAAGCCTGTGGATCATAATGGGTAAGCACTGCTTCCCCCTGTAAGAAAAGTGTGATCCGTGAACCCTCCGCTAGAAATTCCAGCTTAGTTCTTGTCTGCTGCTCATGATAAAATGCATAATAGCCGATGAGTTCTTCTCCATAAGAGCATCGATATAGGTAGATGCCCTCCACTGTGATTTTAAAGCGATAGCCAAATAAGGAGGCAGTTACCTGATGGGGGAACCAGGAAGCTCTGGATGCCCGCAGATACACGGAGACATCTCCTGTTGCCTTGGTATTCCTGTTCACCAAAGCCAGTACCCGGTAATCACTCCAGCCCTCCTCACCAAGAAAAGCTCTGCCGAAATTCTCCGCACAGGTAAAGCCTGAATACTTGCTAATCATGCTCTTAAAGCCCTTGTGTCCGAAGATCCTGATGTGATCAGTGGTTAATCGGCCATCGCTAACCACATTCTGATCGGATACCTGAGCGTATTTAATAAACTGAAGGGTGTCCAGTATCAAATCATCCGTAAGAACAGTAACGCTTAAATCCTGAATACCGGCAGTTAAGCTTACTACCCCCGCTTCTACAGTTTGGAAGATACCATCCTCCAGCGTCTGGGAAGTCTGGTAATGAAGGGAGGCCTTTCTTCCTCCGCAGCTTAGATCCAAGTCAATCCATTGTTTATGAAAGATCACTCTGGTATAGATGCGATACAGTCCCTCTTCCTTGACATTAACCCTGAAGGTCAGCTGATCCCCTGCCTTCAGCCTGGCAGCAGAAATCTCAAAGCCCTTGTCATGAAGGCTGTATCTGCTTACCTCTTCCTTACAGTGCACTGCATCGAATTTGCCTGGTATTGCTTTCGCAGCAAGCTTATCTCCGCTTCCACCTACCATAGCAGATATCCCCAGGAAGCCTATTTCAAGCTTATCCTGCTTACGAATACCGATGGCTCCCTTCCCCAGCACTGTATTATAACTTGCTAACAGCAGGTTATTTAGGTAGATTTCCATCAAACCACGGTTATCCCTTGCAATTCTGATTGTTATATAATATCCAAAGCTGACCGCATCATTGATCCTTCCCTCAGCCCTGGTCTCACCCATTTCATAGATGGCAAAGCTACCATTCTTATTCAGGATGATCTCACCATAGGACGCCCCCTCATATCCATAGAGGAGGGACAGACTGTCTCCATTGGTATTTACACTCAGTTCTGCAGTATAATGTTCCTCAGTAGATACCGGAGTGAAATAATATTGCTGCTTTCCTAACATTATGTCACGCAGCCCGTCACTGCCCCATTGATAGAAGTCCGGCATGGCTGGCTGTTCCTGCTCCCACCAGATAGGGTTGGCGTACATTCTGGCCCCATTGAAGAAGAGTCTGTCAATATTCATGCCTCTGCCTCTGGGATTGGCATCTAACTTAAAGCTATGATAAGCGATATAATAGCTGTCCAGATCCGGTGCCAGAAAGCTGGAGCTGTGTCCCAGTGCGTGGAATTCATCCCCTGTCTCCAGAAGCAAGGTATTGTCCCGCAGATTCACATAGCCCTGATCCGGCGCCTTTGCCGAGATACTGTAGGCAACCCGGTAGCCCTTACTATGTAGGTGATTTCCTGTATAAGTAAGGTAGTACAGTCCCTTTCTTTTTATTATCATAGGACCCTCTGTCCAGTAATTCAGATAGCTTTCAGGAATTGTGCTGCCATTGACATCAATGGTATCCGCTTCCGGCATCCTATGGGCAACGATACCATGGTGCCCTGCCCGGAGCATGTACTGGCTTCCGTCATCATCGATAAAAAAGCTGCCGTCGATCATCAAACCATAATTCCTGCTAATCAGGTGGAAGGGTCCTTCCGGCCTGTCACTTTTCAGGAGGTAATGACCGCTTCCCTTAGGTGATGTGATCATATAGAACTTTCCTTTAAAGTAGCAGACCTCGGGAGCGTAGGCCCCTTCAATCTCAGGCTCATCGCACACACTGCCCAGGTAGGTATAATTCACCAGGTCCTCAGATCTCCAGGCCTTAATGTAGTTACCGGCACTTGAGCAATACAGATAATAATAACCGTTAAACCTCATGAGGAAGGGATCACCCAGCTCCTGCTCCGACCATTGATTTTCTAATAAAAATGGATTCTTATATGTACGCATGAAGACCTCTTTCCGAACACCGCTTTATCTGCGGTTGATCTCGCTGATTTTTTCAATATTAACCTTAGGTTCTCGACCGATGGTGTACAGACCATTGATCTCCTGCTGTACATCGGTCAATTGCGTGTAGCAAAATCCGCTGATATAATCCAGAGATTTTATTGCACTGGTGATACTTTCAAATCTGCGCATGAATTCTTCTTCTGACTTCACCTGCTGGCCATAGCCCCAGCCTTCCCCGTTCTGAAAAGCAATTCCACCATACTCACTGATGATTACGGGTTGTCCCTGATACTGATAACCCTTGGCAAAGGCATATCGATGCTTATTAAAAGGAATCTCGTTGCTTACTATCTTATTCTTATCCCTATAGCGCTCCAGAAACTCATCTCCGCTTTCCACATAATCATGCAGGGTGAGGATATCGGATACCGTATGCTCCCATCCGTCATTTACAATAACAGGCCTCATGGTATCAAAGGCTTTGGTAAGATGATAAATAGCTATGGTAAATTGCTGCTGTGCCACATCTGAGGCAATATTATCAATCCCCCAGCTCTCGTTAAAGGGGGTCCAGGTGATGATGGAGGGATGGTTGTAATTCTGCTCCACAATCTCCATCCATTCCCTGGTGAACTTTTGCATTCCGCTGTCACGGAAGGAATATTGGGCTGCCATCTCCGACCAAACCAAAAGCCCCTTTCTGTCACACCAGTATAAAAATCTTGCATCCTCTATCTTCTGGTGCTTCCTGAGCCCATTATAACCAGCCTTTAGAATAAGGTCGATGTCTCTAAGGATTGCTTCCTCATCCGAAGGGGTCAGATCAGAGTCTTCCCAGTAGCCCTGATCCAAGATCAGTCTTTGATAAAGGGGCAGATTATTCAGAAGAACCTTACCGTTTTCAATTGATATCTTTCTCATCCCAAAATAGGAATCCACCTGATCTATGACAGTGCTGCCTGCAAGAAGTTGGAAGCTGATATCATATAATCTCGGTGAATCGGGAGACCATAATGCAAGGGTCCAGGGCTCCTCCCTTAAAAGACTTGCCGTTATACGAAGGGAATGCTCCATAACTGATACCTGGGACGCACATACCTTCTTCCCTTCCAATACAATCTCATATAGCAGGCTGCTATCCTCCTGAGGCAATGTCCCGGCAAAATCTATGATAATATCAATAAGACCCTGATCAATATCCGGCGTCATCTTCACTTTTTCTATGTAGAAGGCAGAGACTTCTTCCAGCCAAACAGTCTTCCATATTCCTGTGGTCTGTACATACCAGCAGCCAAAATTCTCCTTCTTCCATCTCTGCTTTCCTCGGGGCTGTAAGCAGCTGATACTATCCTCCGCCCGTACTGTAATTGTATTCTCCCCCTGAAGCAGAGCCTTCGTGATATCAAAGGAAAAGGCAGCATAGGCGCCTGTATGTGACCCCACAAACCTTCCGTTTACCCAAACCTTCGCCTCATAATCCACTCCTTCAAAATTGAGAAGAAGTCGTTTTCCGTCCTGTAGATCCGCATGAAATGTTCTATGATACCAAACCACCTTATGATGAGTCTGATCCCTGATGCCGCTCATGGTGCTTTCATAGGAATATGGGACAAGGATCTTTTGTGCTGAGGGAAACTGCTGATACCATCCGAGCTCTTCTCCCTTATTTTCATCATCGAAATGAAAATCCCATGCTCCGTTTAAGTTGTACCAGTCTTTACGTTGTAGTTGAGGTCTTGGGTAATGATTGTACATGCTTATTACTCCTTATCTGTTTTTTGTCTGTTTATACATTATTAATGTATTTACAGTTGCTATATTTGTATATTATTTTTGTATTTTGGCCTAAATTAAACCCGTTGGTGGGTTTCCTCTCGTCAAATATTTGGCCGCTGAGCATAAACACTAAATTTTTTTTTTTTTCCTCTATT
>JAJUHH010000070.1 GCA_029267975.1 Clostridiales bacterium | reverse complement strand
GGAGGTTCCATATGGTACTTGAAATTAATAAAGCTAATCCATTGCCAATGAAGACCTTTCGTTGGCTTGGTGTGAATGAACTTAATATTGAAGGTGAGATCCCGGATATTCAGGCATTTCCTTCTGTGACGCTGACAGGAGAAGGAGCAGGGGAGCTGGAGATCTCTTATCATACAGATACAGCAGGCAGGAAGTCTACATTGGGAGAGCAATTCCTTACAGGGAAGCAAATCCCACAGTCGGGTATGGGAGAGGAGGCTGAAGCCTTCTTCCGGGAGCATAAGAACAGGGCGTGGACGATAACCGTCCCCAAGGGCAGAAGGATCACAGAGCCTCTTTCTCTAACCTACATGCTGACGAAAGAGAACCCTGCCCTGGCAGAGGAGCTATGTATTCACGCCAGGGAAGACAGTGAGCTTACCCTGTTGATCACCTACGAAGGAGAAAAAGGACCCTCCTTGTTCCAGGGGAGCATGATCACCCTTCTGGCCGAGAAGAATGCCAAGCTCAATCTGATCCAGGTACAGCTCCTTCCGGAGGAAGGAATCCATCTTAGCAGCATTGGAGTAAATTGTATGGAAGGTGCAAGCTTCCATCTTACCCAGTGTGAGCTGGGGGCAAAACGAACGGTAAGTGCCTTGCAGACCTCCTTACTGGGTGAGAAAAGTGAGCTGACTGTGGATACCATTTATCTGGGGGACCAAGGCAGAGATCTGGATTTTAACTATCTTGTAAATCACTATGGAAAGAATACACGAAGTGATATAAGAATTAACGGAGCCTTGTTCAGTAATAGCAGGAAGGTATTCAGAGATACCATAGATTTTAAGAAAGGGGCATCCGGCTCGGAGGGGGCTGAGGCAGAATATACGCTTTTGTTTGATAAGAATATTAAGAATGTTTCGGTACCCTTGATCCTCTGTGGCGAGGATGATGTCTCAGGGAAGCATGCGGCAAACAGCGGCAGGATTGATGAAGATCAGCTCTTTTATCTGATGTCCAGAGGACTCAGTGAGGGAGAGGCCAAAAGGCTAATACTGGAAGCCTGGTTTCATCCGGTGATTGAAAGTATTCCATCTGCAGCCTTGCAGGAGCAGGTACTTGGAAACGTGAAGGGAAGGTTAGAGCATGTCAAATCAATATAGAAATGATTTTCCCCTTCTAAGACAGGGGGAAGGTACCGAACCCCTGATCTATCTTGATAATGCGGCCACTAGCCAAAAGCCGGAGTCAGTACTCCGGGTAATGGAGGAGTATTATCGGAAATATAATGCCAATCCCCACCGGGGACTCTATGAGATCAGTGTGAAGGCTACGGAGCAATATGAGCAGGCAAGAAGGGTAACAGCGGAATTTATCAATGCTAAGGAAGAAGCTGAGATCATCTTCACAAGAAATACGACTGAGAGCCTTAATCTGATTGCTTACAGCTATGGCAGAAGCAATCTGAAGGAAGGGGATGAGATACTCATCCCCATCTCGGAGCATCACAGTAATCTCCTTCCCTGGCAGCAGCTGGCGAAAGAAAAAGGGGTAATACTAAAGTATCTTTATCTGGATCAGAAAGGTGCCCTGAAGGAAGAGGAACTGAAGGAAAAGCTCACAAAGAAAACCCGGATCCTTGCCCTGGCCTACGTATCCAATGTACTTGGTACAATCTATCCGGTCAAGGACATTATTCAAAAGGCCCATCAGGTGGGGGCAGTTGTGGTACTGGATTGTGCCCAGAGCATCCCCCATCTTCCCCTGGATGTACAGGAGCTTGAGGCAGACTTTGCTGTATTTTCCGGCCATAAGATGTTAGGCCCCATGGGGATCGGTGTATTATACGGGAAGAGGGAGCTGTTAGAACAGATGCCGCCGTTTTTAACCGGCGGTGAGATGATTGATTATGTTGGTGAGCAGGAGGCAAGCTTTGCACCCCTGCCGCAGAAATTCGAAGCCGGTACCCCCAATGTGGGAGGAGCCATCGGCCTGATGGAAGCGATCAACTATATCAAACAGGTTGGCTATGGACAGATCGCAGCCCTGGAAGAAGAATTGACAGCCTATGCTTTGGAAGGCTTAAAGGAAATTCCCCATCTTACCATATACGGGGAGAAGGCCTTTACGAAGAACAGATGTGGTGTGATTTCCTTTAATCTGGAGGGGGTGCATCCTCACGATACTGCATCCATACTAGATGCTGACGGAGTATGTATCCGGGCAGGTCATCACTGTGCCCAGCCTCTGATGCGCTATCTGGGACTTGCGGCCAGCTGCCGTTTATCCTTATATTTTTATAATACCCAAGAGGATATCGATGCACTTATCACTAGTCTAAAGAAAGTAAGGAGGTTACTTGGTCTTGGGAATTGAAACTATCTATTCGGAAATTTTAATGGAGCATGCAAACTCCAGCCATAATAAACATCATCTTGCAGAGGCAAGCCATACCCAGAGAGGGGTTAATCCCAGCTGCGGCGATGAGATTGAGCTGGAGCTGAGGATCAGGGAGGGAAGGATTGAGGACGCAGCCTTTATCGGCAGCGGCTGCGCCATCTCCCAGGCCTCAGCATCCATTATGATCGATCTTATTAAAGGGAAGACAGTGGAGGAAGCAAGGAAGCTGGCTGATACCTTTACAGGGATGATTAAGAACGAGATCAAGGATGAAAAGGAGCTTGATCAGCTGGAGGATGCCCTTGCCTTAAAGGATATCTCCCATATGCCTGCCAGGGTAAAATGCGCTGTTCTTGGATGGCATACCCTGGAGAAAGTCGTTCAGGATTGACGCAGCGATCGAAATTAACTTCCTTATATACCAGACAAAACTGTACCGACCCCCAAAAGTTAGACCAAAAAGATATTTTTCCCAGAAAACTGGGTATCTATCAAAAATCTAACCATGGAGGTCGGTTTTTTGTTACGCAGTACAGCAGACCCTTGCTGTATAACTTGACGATGCAGGTAATATTTTCATCTATAAAAATGCCCTAAAAATTTTTGAAAATAATTCAATTATAGTATATAATGTTGCATGGGGAGACAAGTTTTATTTTTATATGCTTAATTAATGAGAGGGGGAGCTCTTATGATCGAAATTTTAAACGGGATCCATGAAACAGTGGATTACCACGGGGATTTTAAAATTCGTATCTATCAGAACAAAGAAAATGAGGACTATCCGCAACACTGGCATACCGATATTGAGATTATCATGCCCAGGGATAATAACTACAGGGTAGTAATCGACGAGGTAACCTATGACATGAAACCGGAGGATATTATGATCATCCCTCCGGGAGAACTGCATCAGCTCTATGCACCGCCTTATGGAGACAGAATAATACTTCAGTTTGACAGTACTTTGTTTTATGGTATGAAGAACTTTAACTCAGTATTTCATTTGATCCGACCCTGCGTAGCCATTACTCCGGAGTCTATGCCGGAGATACATCAGGAATTGTCCTCTTTGGTTCATAATATCACTTCAGAATATTTTTCAGCGCAGCCTTTTAAAGAGGCGTCTGCTTTCTCCCTTTTAATTCGCTTCTTCACGATACTGGGTAGGTATTGCATTAGCAAAAATGATACCTTCACGATCATGAGAAATCAAAAACAACACGAGTACATTGATCGCTTCTTTACGGTATGCAATTATATCAACGATCATTGTACCGAAAACATCTGCATGGATGATTTGGCGGATATTGCCGGCTTCAGTAAGTTTCATTTTGCCAGACTGTTTAAGCAGGTAATGAATATATCCTGCTACGATTATCTGATTAACCGCAGAATAATGTATGCCGAGAAGCTGCTGATCGATCCTAACCTAACCATCATGCAGGTTGCCATGAAGTCGGGCTTTAGCAGCCTGGCTACCTTTAACCGTGTGTTTAAAGCCAAAAATCACTGTACTCCTACAGAGTATAAGAACCTTTATGAGGTCTGAATCAGCAGCCTATCAATTTACGCATTATTTGAGCAGAAGATAGCAAAATACAAGAAGCATGTCATACCGTAATCCTATATAATCCTCTTGTACATTATGTATTATCTACATATTTAGAGGAGGGGTATCATGAAACGTATTATTGCATTAGTTCTTGCTTGCTTATTCCTGATGTCAATGGTAACAGGATGTGGCTCAAAAGCAGACACCAACACAGGATCAGATTCTGGCACGACAACCACAGCACCCGCTGGTGATTCATCGGCAGCTGAAGTGAAAGACGATCCAAATGTTAAAGTCATTAACCTTTGGAGCTTCACCGAAGAGGTTCCGAAAATGCTTGACAAGTATAAGGAACTGTATAAGGAAAAGACCGGCAAGGACTTCCCTTATGAAATCAAGACAACGGTAATTCCTACTACAAATCAGGAATATCAACCTGCACTTGACACAGCTCTTGCTGGTGGCGGCGCAGATGCACCCGATATCTTCTGTGCAGAGGCTGCATTCGTTCTTAAGTATACAAAGGGAGATGCTTCCCAGTATGCAGCAGCTTACAAGGATCTGGGAATTGATGTAGACACTCTCTTAAAAGAAGCTGACATCGCACAGTACACAGTTGATATCGGTACCAATCCCGATGGGGAGCTGGTTGGTCTCGGTTATCAAGCAACCGGTGGTGCATTTATATACCGCCGTTCCATCGCTAAGGATGTATGGGGAACCGATGATCCTGCAACCATAAAGGACAAGGTAGGTCCCGGTTGGGATAAATTCTATGAAGCAGCAGCAGAGCTGAAGGCGAAGGGCTATGGTATCGTATCAGGTGATGGCGATATCTGGCATGCAGTTGAGAATAGCTCTGACAAGCCTTGGGTTGTTGACGGCAAGCTGGTAATCGACCCTAAGCGTGAGGCATTCCTGGATCTGTCCAAGAAGCTGAAGGATAACGGCTATCATAATGATACTCAGGACTGGACTGATGCATGGTATGCTGATATGAAGGATGCCAGCGCACAGAAGATCTTTGGTTTCTTTGGTCCTGCCTGGCTCATTAACTACGTTATGGCTGGTAACTCCGGCGGAGAAAAGATCGGTGAAGGCACCTATGGTGACTGGGCAGTATGCGAGCCTCCGGTTGGTTTCTTCTGGGGCGGTACCTGGGTTATTGCTAATAAAGATACCAAGGTTCCTGCAGCTGTTGGCGATATCATTAAGTGGATCACCCTTGACAGCTCAGACACAGGACTTCAGTATTTCTGGGCAAATGGTACTCTGAATGGACCTGGCGGAACCAAGGATACAGTTGCTTCCGGTACAGTGATGAAGAAGTCCGACGGCAAGCTGGATTTCTTAGGCGGACAGAATATGTTTGACGCATTCGTTCCGGCCGGACAGTATGCAAACGGTACCAACTTAACCCAATATGATGAGACCATTAATGCAAAATGGCGTGAGCAGGTACGTGAGTATACGGCCGGCAATAAGTCCCGTGAGCAGGCAATTGCGGACTTCAAGCAGATTGTTGAGGATACGCTGGATATTCCTGCCGCAGAGTAATAGATGGATCATTCTTAACCTATAAAGAAAAGTACTAGCCATAAAAGTCATGGCATTTTTATCGGGTACGCTCGTTAATATGCCGTGACTTTTATGGTTGTGTGAGAATTTCAGGAGGTGAACGTTATGCGACGTAAGGGCGTCAGCTACGCGAAATATGGGTACATTTTCTGTATTCCCTTTGTGCTTGCGTGGCTCATTTTTTCTCTTTATCCCACAATCTATACAACCGTGCTTGGCTTTACCGACCTTAAGGGAAGTGGAAAAACAGAATTTCATTTCTTGGCAAATCCTTTCGAGAATTATGTTAAAATTCTGAATAATCCCTCATTTCAGCAGTCATTATCAAATACAGCCATATTGTGGATCATCAACTTCATTCCGCAGGTATTATTAGCGCTCCTACTCACTGCATGGTTTACCAATCATCGCCGTAAGATTAAGGGCCAGGGTATCTTTAAGGTATTGTTCTATATGCCGAATATTATCACTGCTGCAACCATAGCGATCTTATTCAGCACGCTGTTCGGATATCCTATGGGACCGGTAAATGATTTATTTATGACACTGGGCTTATCCGATGGACCGATTAATTTCCTGCTGCAGAAGTGGACAGCCCGTGGTATCGTATCCTTCATTCAGTTCTGGATGTGGTACGGATATACCATGATCGTACTCATATCAGGGGTATTGGGCTTAAATCCGGAGCTCTTTGAAGCGGCAGAGATTGATGGGGCATCCAGTGCACAGACATTCTTCTTTGTTACAATTCCTAATTTAAGAACAATACTTCTTTATACTATGATCACAAGTTTGATTGGCGGCCTTCAAATGTTTGATATTCCTAAGCTGTTCCAGAATGGCGGTCCGGATAATGCCACTCTGACAACAAGCTTATTTATCTATGGGCAAGCCTTTAGCGGCAGCTATATGTATAATCGTGCATCCGCCGCAAGTATGCTCCTGTTTATTATCATAGCCGTATTATCGGCGATTATCTTCTATATCATGCGTGATAAAGATGCAGCTCAGCTGAAGAAGCAGGAGAAAAGGCAGAGAAAGCTCCTGAAGGAAGCCGTCAAAGCAGCAGGGAGGGCAGCAGCATGAAAAGAAAAAAGAGTATTGCAAAGAGTACAATGAAGGTAATCATTTACACTGTCTGCATTCTTCTGGCAATTTTGAGTATCATACCATTTTGGATCATGCTGATGAATGCAACACGTTCTACCTATGAGATTCAGCAGCATGCCATATCCTTATTGCCCTCTAAGTTCTTCTTAAGCAATTGGGAGGTTTTAAAGGGCAAGACCTTTAATCCTATTACAGGTTTTACTAACTCTATGATCATCTCAGTTGGTGTAACAGTATGTACGGTGTATTTCTCCTCCCTGACCGCATACGCACTTGTGGTGTATAACTGGAGACTTCGCCAGGCATTCTTCACCTTTATTATGATAATTATGATGATCCCTGCACAGATAACGATTATTGGTTATTTTCAGTTTATTTATCGACTGCACATGACCAATAATTATCTGCCCTTGATCCTGCCTGCCATCGCAGCCCCGTGTACGGTATTTTTTATGAGGCAATATCTGCTTTCATCCTTGTACATTGATATTGTCAATTCCGCCCGAATCGATGGGGGAGGCGAATTCTATATCTTTAACCGAATCGTACTGCCCATTATGAAGCCCGCGATTGCAACTCAGGCGATCTTCGCATTTGTAGGAAGCTGGAACAACTATTTCTTACCTGTAATCTTACTCACGGATAAGAATAAGTTTACCATGCCGATTATGGTAGCCCAGCTTCGTGGAGATATCTATAAGACAGAATTCGGATCCATCTACCTAGGTCTGTCCTTAACCGTAATACCGTTGTTTATCGTATACTTCCTCTTATCCAAGTATATCATTGCAGGTGTTGCACTGGGCGGAGTGAAAGAATAAAATTCATAGTGAAAATTTTGGTATAAATTACAATCTCCTTGCCATACTAGGGGTGAATGCTTCAAGTATGGAAAGGAGATTTTATAATGCAATCGAATCAGGCAAATGATTATAGCAGCAAGAAGTTGGAGCAGCTAAAACCCTATCTGTCGGAGGACAAAGATCAGGCACTTACGACAGATACAGGAGTTAAGCTTACCAATACCGATGATTCCTTAAGGGCAGGAGAAAGAGGCCCTACGATACTTGAGGACTTTCACTTCAGGGAGAAAATTACCCATTTTGATCATGAGCGTATCCCGGAGCGTGTGGTACATGCCCGTGGCTTCGGCGCTCATGGGTATTTTGAATTATATGAGTCCATGGCTGAGTATACCAAGGCAAAGTTTCTGCAAAATCCAGGATCCAAAACTCCGGTCTTTGTTCGTTTCTCAACCGTTGTAGGCTCCAGAGGTTCTGCTGATACTGTCCGCGATGTACGCGGCTTTGCTACCAAATTCTATACGGAAGATGGCAATTTTGATATTGTGGGCAATAATATCCCGGTTTTCTTTATCCAGGATGCAGTTAAATTTCCGGATCTGATTCATGCGGTGAAGCCAGAACCGCACAATGAGATCCCCCAAGCAACTACTGCCCACGATACCTTCTGGGATTTTGTGGTAAATACACCGGAAACAGCACATATGGTGATGTGGGCCATGTCAGACCGGGCGATTCCCAGAAGCTTTCGCATGATGGAAGGCTTTGGTGTCAATACCTTTCGTTTTATCAATGCCCAGGGAAAAGCCAGATTTGTTAAATTTCATTGGAAGCCCTTACTGGGAGTGCACTCCTTAATGAGGGATGAAGCACAGAAGCTGTCAGGAAAGGATCCGGATTTTCATCGGAGAGATCTGTGGGATGCCATTGAACAGGGCAATTATCCTGAGTATGAGTTTGGTGTGCAGATACTTGAGGAGGATCAGGAGTTTGATTTCGATTTTGATATTCTGGATCCTACCAAGATATGGCCAGAGGAATTGATCCCGGTGAAGATCATCGGTAAGATGACACTGAATAAAAATGTAGACAACTTCTTTGCCGAGACGGAGCAGGTGGCATTTTGTCCTGCGAATATCGTACCGGGAATTGATTTCAGTAATGATCCCTTATTGCAGGGAAGATTATTCTCTTATGAAGACACGCAGCTTAGCCGGCTTGGAGGACCCAACTTTAGACAAATCCCCATCAACCGGCCAATCGTCCCGGTCCACAATAACCAACGGGACGGCTTTCACCAAATGAGAATTCATACCGGCCCTGTCAGCTATACGCCCAATGCGCTGAATCAGAATTCCCCTGTGACCACCACAGAGGAGGAGGGGGGCTTTGCCCATTATACGGAGCGGGTGGATGGCTATAAGATACGTTCCCGCAGTCAGAGCTTCAGAGATCATTACAGTCAGGCAACCCTCTTCTGGAACAGTATGTCACCTGCGGAAAAAAGTCATATCGTGGACGCTTTTCATTTTGAAGTGGGAAGTGTCAAGAATAAGGAGCTGAAGCAAAAGGTTGCAGATATGTTTGCTCATGTGGCTCCCGAACTGGGAGAGCAGATTGCGGCTAAGATCGGGGTGAATCCGCCGGCTCAGGCAGAAGCAAGTAAAGTAACTGCCACATCACCTGCCCTTAGTCAGGATAACACCATTAAGACCGCAAGGACCAGAAAGGTGGCCATTCTCATTGCCGACGGCTTCTGCGAAAAGTCGGTGCAGGCCATGATGGATGCGCTGAAGGCAGCAGGTGTGACAGCGGAGACAGTGGGAACCTGTCTGGCTCCCAAGACAGGCAGGGAAGGAACAATGCTTGAGCCCGATAAGGACTTAGCCACATCTGTTTCCTTATTCTACGATGCGGTATATGTTCCAGGAGGAGCCGAGCACATTAATACCTTAAAGCAGAATGCGGATGCACTGCACTTTATTGATGAAGCAATGCACCACTGTAAAACCATAGGAGCCAGTGACGAAGCCGGGGAGCTGCTTCTTATGGCAGATGCTGCAGCTCAACTTCCTGCGCTTCCTGAACAGACAGATCAACCCTGGGTTGAGCAGGGCGTGCTGCTTGTAAAGAATGCAAAGGATCTGCAGCCCTTCTGCATGGAATTTATCCATCAATTATCCATGCACAGGCATTGGGAGAGGAAACCATAAGGTATGAAATGATACTCTATTGACTTTTTGATAAGTAGTTAGTATACTAATTAAATCGTGTGATTAGTATACTAACTACTTTTATGAGGTGAGCGTGTGCTGGATGAAAAGGATATCGGCCATATTTTACATATTGCAGATATGACCGCCAAGAACAGATTAATGAATATGCTGGATAAGTACAGCATAACACCGGGACAATGTGCCCTGCTGAAAGAAATATACAATCATAGCAAGAGCTGCAATACAGGCTTATCTCCGGCCTGTATCGCAAACAGATTACATTGCGACAGACCTACTGTTTCGGGAATGATTGACCGCCTGGAAGCACAGAACTGGATTACACGGCAAAAAAACAGCGAGGATAAGAGATCAGTACTTATTCAATTGACAGATAAGGCGAATGCGCTTATACCGCAGTTTGATCAGATATTTCAGGAAAACCGAAGCATTATTCTGAAGGGCTTTACCAGGGAAGAAGAGGAGGCGTTTCGAGGTTTTTTACTAAGGGTAATCCGAAATTTTGAGG
>JAJUHH010000069.1 GCA_029267975.1 Clostridiales bacterium | reverse complement strand
GGCAAGCATATCCTCCAGGGCCATATTCATCAGCTTCTTCATATAACCCTTAGATCTACAATAAGGATTGACGGCAACATTTCCAATACCAGAGTAGCTTAGGGTGCTGTCCCCTACCCTTACTTCTCCCGGATAGGAGCCTACCGCAGCTACGATACGTCCCTTCTCCAGGGTGATATAATTGAAATCACAGGGATGATATTCCCGCTTATAAAGCTTCGGCAGCAGCCGATAAAAATCGCTGTCCTTCCCATTCATATGAAAGACATAATTAATAAAATCAATAAATTCATCCTGCATGGATGCATTTCCTATGATATGTTGTACTTGAACTTCCTCAGCCATACCTACTCCTCCTATGAAATATCGTATTTACATTTATTCTATCATTCTGGAGGACTATGGTAAATAACATACATAAAAAAACCCCGCAGATTCATCTGCAGGGGCATATTTAACTATCGCTAAAAACTTATCCTTATTTAATGTCGTTAATTATTGATCTTATTTATTGTTCTTATTTATTGTCCTTATTTGCTATCGTTATTTACTATCCTTATTTACCAGCCTTATTATTCTGCTGCAATCCGAATACTTCCGTCAACAAGATAGTTGCTTCCATCATCGCTTGCTTCCATCATACCCTGATCAAGCTTACTTGCTGCATCTGTGTAATAAGGAACAATGATGAAATTACCGGAATGGATCTCATCAGATACCATACCATTGCTGTTCTTGATCTCTTCGATATATTCATTCAGATCATCGTATTCCTCGGACATGTATCTGGCGGCGATATCCCAAAGGGTATCCCCCTGCTTGATCTGGATGCTGGTGACTTTCTTCACCCGCTCACCCTCTCTCTGGGCTGTCACTGTCTTTGTCATAAAAAATACGGAGCCCAGCATGATGATAAACAGCACTACTGCACCGATTAACCAAATCTTCTTCTTATTCCAGTAATAATATCCCTTCCTGCCTGCATTCCGATTCATTGATCTATTCATCTTCCATACCCTCCCAAGAATTATTTACTTCTGCATGAGCAAAAGCTTGTCATCAATTTTCTTAATTGTAAGATAGCCTTGGGTCATCTGATGTCCAAATTAAAAAATAAATATAATTTTTTCGAACAAATGATACGAACATTTGTTTCATTAATTTGATTATACAAGGGAAACATATGTTTGTCAATGAAAATTTCGAACATACATTCCATTTTACAAACATTTTTTCGTTTTTCAGAACATAAGTTTTGCATTTTTATGACAGGTATGATATACTATTCACGAATAAGCAGATTAGTCCAACTTCACATACATATTAGTCTGCACATAAGCGCTCTGAATAAGCGATAACACTATGAACAGGAAATGGAGGCTGATAGAATTATGGGATATGGCAGAATTAGCAATAAACAGAAGGAAATTCTGGAGTACTTAAAATCTCAGATTATTAATAAGGGATATCCGCCGGCAGTCCGTGAAATTTGCGAAGCCGTTAAGCTAAAATCGACCTCATCCGTACACTCTCATCTTGAAACCTTAGAAAAGAACGGGTACATCCGCCGCGACCCGTCCAAACCCCGCGCCATTGAGATCATCGATGATGAATTTAATTTAACCAGGCGCGATCTTGTGAATGTACCCGTAGTTGGTACTATTACAGCCGGGCAGCCGATCCTGGCTGTAGAGAACATAGAAAGTTACTTCCCGATCCCTGCGGACTATATGCCCAATGAAGAAACCTTTATGTTGAAGGTAAAAGGTGACAGCATGGTCAATGTGGGAATCTATAATGGTGATAAGATACTGGTTCAAAAACAGAGCCATGCGAAAAACGGGGATTATGTGGTAGCTTTACTGGGAGATGAGGTAACAGTTAAGACCTTCTATAAGGAGAATGGCTACTATCGTCTGCAGCCGGAGAATGATTCTATGGAGCCTATCATTGTTACTGATTTAAATATACAGGGGAAAGTAATCGGACTTTTCAGAATGTTTTCCTAAATCAGACATAAATCAGATAATAGAAACTTAACGGATGGGTGATCAAATATTGACCCCATCCGTTTTCATATTTGATTTTTACAAAAAATCAGTATTTATACTAATATGTTAATCGTAATTACTCTTATGTATTAATCGCTGTTATTCTAATATTAATCAAGGGATATAGAAGGTATTATTTCATATTTTCGAAAGGAAGATTAATTATGATATATTACGAAGAAGGCAATTTAGTAATTCGTGACATGCAGGCTGAGGACATCAGTATCATACATAAGGAGAATCTATCCCATGGCTGGCATTCCAATCAGTCCGTATATGAAGGATATTACAAGGCCCAGCAAGCAAAGACCCTTTATGTATTTGTAGCTGAGTATGAGGGGAAGTTCGCCGGATATACAACCCTGAAGCCACAAACGTCAACAGGGCCCTTTGCAAAACAAGGCTTGCCGGAAGTATCAGATTTTAATGTATTTATGAAATATCGGCGCAAAGGAATTGGCAGTAAGATTCTGGATGTGGTTGAGAATTTTGCTGCTGGCTTTAGCAGTACCATCACCCTCGGCGTAGGTTTACACCCAGGCTATGGTTCTGCCCAGAGGCTCTATATCAAAAGAGGCTATATTCCAGACGGGAGCGGTGTTTGGTATAGAGATCATCCCTTAGAGCCTTATACAGCTTGCTGTAATGATGATGACTTAGTGTTATATCTGTCTAAACAACTCCATAGCTGATACTTTGCATAACAGAAACGAGACCCTTATCCTCCTTTGGCTTGACTTCTATCCTTATGCTGTAAACAATGGGGTGTTTCAAAACGTAAGCGAATGCAGTATTAGACTGCAAGGTATGCTGTGTTTTGAAACACCCCTTATTAAACTCTCTATTTCCTTATGAAGGTAAAACCCTATTTCCTTATGAAATTCAATCCCAATTTCCTTAAGAAGTTAAAATCTCTGTTGCTTTAAGAAGCCTTCGTATACTTCACCGTACTCTTACCCCTACATAAGAAACATCCATAGTACTGGCGGTCATTCCATATTGATATGCGTAGGAAGCTTTACTGCATATAATCACATAAGATATGATTCCTTCCTCTCTGAACACAATACTTCTTCCAATCTCAGTCACACTATCCGGAATATCAATACGATTTACATCTGTCTCTTCCAGGGCACCATGTGCTATCGTCTCCACTCCATCCTCAAGTATAAGCTCATTGATATGGCTATATTGGAAGGTTCCTGCACTGATATTTTTCACTGTACCGGGAATGGTTACTTTATCTAAAGTCACATCACGAAAGGCTCCCGCTACAATGATCCTTACCCTATCGGGAACGACTACCGTTTTATCTGTACCCTGATATTTAATCAAAGTACCATTGTCAAGAATTACAAAACTTTCCTTCTGCCTTTTCATCCATTCGGTATTGTCAAATGCGCCCGGTCCCACTGTATAGGAGCTGGAGGGCATATTGATGACAGCCAAGTTACTGCAGTCTCCGAAGGCTTGAGTTCCGATACTTATAAGCTCATTTGACAGTGTCACCTGCGTTAAGGTTTCATTCCCATGAAATGCATAGGGAGCAATTATTGTTAACTCGGAAGGTATGGTAAGTTCTTTTTGCTTCCCTTGATATTTTATTAAAACATTTTGCCAAATTACCATATCCTCCTTCCTTTGATGCAAAAAGGGTGTTTCACTGAACACATCAAATCCGAATTCCTCTAAGGTCCCATTAAATTCAACCTTTGATAAGCTAGAGCAGTTATTAAACGCCCAGCTGCCTAATGACTTCAGACGATCCGGTAAAAGCACCTCAGTCAACGAGCTGCATCTGCTAAAGGCTCCTGCCTCTATTCTGCTGATCCCCTCAGGAATGGAAAGCGTTGTAAGTTTTTCACAGTCGTAAAAAGCACTATCCTCGACGATTCCCTGACCGCTCTTATTCGCTCCTGTTTTATTCACATTGACTGTCGTTAAAGACGTGCATAGGTAAAATGCGCTGCGCCCGATATACTCCACAGCGTCCGTAAGTGTTACTTTCTTTAGGTTTTTACAGTTCCAAAATGCGTAGCCTTCAATTCTGCTTACGGAGGAAGGCAAGGTAAGCTTTGTAATATGTGTATTTTCTAAAAATGTTCCTTCCGCTATCGTATTTACTGTGTCAGGAATGGTGACCGAACCACCCTTTCCCTTGTAGAGATATAGAACCCCATTTCTAACAATGAAATCCTCCGGATAGTCCTCCAGCCATTTTGTTCCCAGAAGGGCCGTGTAATGGATGCTAGCTTTTGCATTGGCTATTTCTATGTTCTCAAGCTTGCTGCAACCATAAAAGCAATAGTAAGGTAGCTCTGTGATCTTGGAACCCAGACTGATTGCAGTTAATGATGTGCATTGTTCAAAAGCTGAATTACCGATCGTGTTTACACTGGAGGGCAAGGTAATCGCTGCCAGCTTACCGCAGCCGGAAAAAGCTCTCTCGCCAATGCTGCTTATCTTCCCTGCAAAAGTCACCTTGGTTAAGGATTTGCAGCGATCAAATGCCCCCAGGGGAATTTCTGTTACTTTCTTTGGTATTGTGATAGAGCTTAATTTGCTGCAGCCCTGAAAGACCTCCGGCCCAAGCTTTGTCAAAGAAGCCGGTAGATCAATTGCCTTCAGGCTGCTGCAGCCGTAAAACACTCCTCCCTCCAGCTCCGATAAACCGGCAGGCAGTACTACAGTAGTTAATGAGGAGCAGCCACGAAAGGTACTTCTATCAATCAGGGATAATTTACTTTTATTTGCAAAGGTTACTTTAGTGAGCTTGCTGCAATCTTCAAATGCTCCTGAGCCTAGGTTAGTAACCGTAGCCGGTATGGTTACGCTGCTAAGTGCTGTATTAGCGAACGCATCTTGGCCGATGGAGGTAACACCGGAAGGAATAGTTACTTTCTTCAGTTTGTTGCAGCCGTAAAAAGCGAATTCACGAATCTCTGTAACCTTACTGCCGATCACTACCTCCTGTAGCTTCTTATTATTTTTAAAGGCATCGTTATAGATACAGGTTATGGAGGAAGGCAGGGTCACCTTGGCTTTACTTCCATTATATTTTAAGAGAATACCTTTTCCGACAGTGACAAACTCTTTGCTTGATTTCTTTAACCAGGGAGTATCCGTAAATGCATACTCACCGATATAAGTTACCGTAGTAGGTACCGTAACCTTGGATAGCTTGGAACACCCATAAAAGGCATAGCTGCAGATCTTCTTAAGACCCTTATTCATAGTAATCTGGGTCAAGGTATCTCTGTGATTTTGAAAGGCATCGCTGCCGATTGCTTTTACATTGGAAGGGAGGGTTACTTTCTTTGCACTTCCCTTATAGTCAATCAGAATTCCATTACCGACAATCATAAACTGGTCTTTATTATTCAAAAGCCAGGGAGATTCTCTGAAATTATCCTCCTTTAGTCGGACCACCGTATTGGGAATCGTAACCTGGGTAAGTGCTCTATCCATGGCAAATGCCCCCTGATGGATGGTCTCCACACCGGCTTTCATTACCACTTTTTGAAGGTTTGAGCAATTTGCAAAAGCATAAGCTTCCCGGGATGGTCACAGACTGGATGATCTCATTATATCGAAAGGCTGCTTCACCGATTTTTGTAACATTTGCGGGGATGGTTACTGTACTGTCCGCGCCTACATATCCGGTTAGAACACCATCCTCGATCAAAAAATCCGAAGGATCTGCTGCATATGCCCGCTCCTGTAAAACTATAGATACAAGCAGGATTGTTACTGCCAGTAAGACGAGATGATATAATTTTCTTCTGAACATAGCTCTTCTTTTCTTCCCCATCATCTTGAGGAGTCCTTTCCCTTGATTCATTGCCTTTGATATCTACCTAATTGGTAAATACTTCATAGCAATTATATCACCACTCTTTCCCTTAAGCAAATTCCATTTGCCTGGTTTCTGCATTTACTCCTGCTGCTATGTTTGGGAAGCAAAAAGTAAGGACCTATTTCAACCCTAACAAAATGTTTGGTATTGAAATACGCCCTTTTTACATGCCATTATATAAAGATACTTTTTATTACATAAGTTCTTCTTTGCTGATGGTTTTGCCATCTCTCCAAATACGCTCCAGATTATAGAAGAGGCGGTCCTCCTTAGAGAATACGTGAACAACCACATCGCCGTAATCCATCAGGATCCAGCTGGCTGATCTTATTCCTTCAATTCTCTTGGGCTCATAACCGTTCTTTCCAAGAACCTCGGATACGGAAGAAACCAAGGCATCTACCTGGGAAGCATTCGTTCCGTTGGCAATGATAAAATAGTCTGCAATGATGGAGATATCCTTGATTTCAATCACAGTGATATCCTCACCCTTCTTCTCTTCCAGTGCATGATAAGCCAACTGCACCATTTTCTTTGAATTGTCCATGAACAATCCCCTTTCAATTTGGATAAAAACTAAAATTTCTATATTTAACTGATAAGTGTATTCCTATACGGTTCTTTCCCTTTCCTTAAGGAGCTTCTGATAATAATAAAAGGTATCCTCTGTCATGGTATCAATGACGGCCTTTTTTTCCTTCAGATAATTCAACATATTCTCCAACACCAGAAATGTAGCAAGATCGATATCGGTATATGCTGCTTTTCTTAGATCCGTAATCCTTGGCAGCGGTTTACGATTGGGTTCAATATAGTCCGCAAGGAAAATGATCTGCTCCAGGAGGGACATTGCCGGTCGTCCTGTGGTATGATAGGTGATGGCTGATAAAATGTCCGGATCCGTCACACCGTATTTCTCCCGGGCAAAAGCAGCTCCCACCTTACCATGGAGTAAATAGGGACACTGCCTTTCCACTTCCGATATCGGAAGCTGGCGTTCTTCGCATTCCCGAAGCAATTCCTCATCCGGCAACTCTTTTGCACAATCATGAAGGATTCCTGCCATGCTGGCCTTCTCCGGTGAATAATCAAAGATCACTGCCATATCACAGGCCACCTCTTCGACACCGACGCTGTGCTGGTATCTGGACGGCTTTAATATCAATCTCATGCTGTCACGCATTTGCTCCAAATCCATGCTTGTCCTCGTTTCTAATACATGATCTTATCTCAGATGCCCGATCTGTTTCTAATGCTGATCTTACATCCGGAGCCTGAACTTATATCAAATCATTTGATATGATAAAGCCCATGTTCCTTGATATAAGCAAACACCGGATCAGGCAGATAATAGCGTACCGTTTTTCCCTCTGACAGTCTGCTTCGGATATCGGCTGAAGAAATCTGAATTGTGGGCATCTCAATTAAACGTATATCTGCCTGAAACTGCTGCTTCAGATAATCCGCCTGCCTTGTTAGCTTCTCCCATTCTACATTATCCCTGCCGGCAGCAACTACCGTGCATAAGGAAAAAATCGTCTGGGGATCGTACCAATCCTGCATCATAAAGAGGGAGTCCGCTCCTACAAGAAAGAAATAATGCAGGTCCGGCCTCTCCCTGGTCAGTATGGTCAGGGTATCGGCCGTATAGGTAAGTCCCTCTCTCATAAGCTCCAGGGTCGAAAGCTCAAAATGAGGATTTCCCGCGATCGCAAGCCTGATCATATCCACTCGCTGCTCGTCTGCAACCATATCAGGCTTTAATTTGTGGGGAGGATTTTTCGAAGGCATAAATAATATCTGGTCAAGACCAATCTGTTCAAAGGCATTTTCTGCTAAGAATAAATGCCCATAATGAATTGGATTAAAGGTTCCGCCCATAATTCCTATCTTCTTCATAAGTTACTCCCATATTCTTAACAGACTTAGAGTTCCTTGCTTTTTGATTTCTTTTCTGCCGGAAGCTCAATTTTCTTCTTGTCCTTTGATTCACGATAAAGAACGATCTTTTTACCGATCACCTGAACCACTTCTGAATGAGTACGTTCTGCCAGGACCTGTGCCATTTCCTTGGGATCTTCCATGCAGTTTTTTAAAACATGTATTTTAATCAGTTCCCTGGCTTCCAGGGCTTCTGAAACGCCCTGGGTAAGCTCAGGGGTTAAGGCTGACTTACCAATCTGATAGATTGGATCAATTGTCATCGCAAGACCTTTTAAATAAGCTCTTTGCTTGGTTGTCATCTGTATTCTCCTTTCCTGCCATCAGTGTGATACCTATATTGTATCACCGAACTCAGGCGATTTCTATTTATAATAATCAAAACTTAGGCCGTACATTCTTACAGTATCGCCATCCTGAATGCCAAGTGCCTCAAGCTGCTCTAATATACCATTCTCCTTTAAGAACTTCTGGAAGAATTCAAAGCCCTTCTCAGAATCCAGATTGGTATAGCCAAGCATTCTCTCAATTCTGGGACCTTCCACAAAATACTGATCCTCTTCCTTCCAGACCTCGAAGGGTTCATTGGATCTGGCAAGATCCTCAGGGAAGAATTCCTTCTCGAATACCACAGGCGTACTGTCCAGGTTATTGAGCATTCCCTTGACATGATAGAGTAACTCCTTCATGCCCTTACCGCTTACTGCGGAGATTGCGAATACCGGGATACCCTGAGGCTCGTAGGCATCACGCAGCTTTTTTAAGACTTCCTCTGCCTCTTCCTCCAGCATGACGTCTACCTTATTGGCTGCAATGACCTGGGGGCGCTTTGCCAGCTCAGGATTATAGGCCGCAAGCTCTGCATTGATGGTCTTAATATCCTCAAGGGGATCTCTGCCCTCTGTGGATGCCGCATCCACCAGATGAATGATTACCTTAGTACGTTCAATGTGCCTTAAGAACTCATGTCCAAGACCAAGTCCCTCCGAAGCTCCCTCGATCAAGCCCGGAATATCTGCGATGACAAATCCGCCGCCCTCTAAGTCTACTACTCCAAGGTTGGGACTTAAGGTCGTAAAATGATAATTGCCAATCTTGGGCTTAGCATTGGTAACACGGGATAAGAGGGTGGACTTTCCTACATTAGGGAAGCCAACCAAACCAACATCCGCAATGACCTTTAACTCCAGGATTACATCCATTTCCTGTGCCCTTTGCCCGGGTTGCGCGTATTTGGGAACCTGCATGTTAGGGGTAGCATTATGCTGGTTGCCCTTAACGCCTCTGCCGCATTTTAATACAACCTCCCGTTTGTTGCCGTGGGACATATCTGCAACTACCTTACCGGTAGTTTTCTCTCGAATGACGGTACCTGCCGGAACCTTAACGATCAGGTCTTCGCCGTCCTTGCCGTGGCAATGCTTCTTGCCGCCGTCTTCTCCGTCCCCGGCACTATATTTGCGGATATAACGAAAATCGGAAAGGGTATTGAGGCCTTCATCCACCTCGAAAATCAAATCTCCGCCTTTACCGCCGTCTCCGCCGTCGGGACCGCCGGCTGGAACATACAACTCTTTTCGAAAGCTCACATGACCGTCTCCGCCTTTACCGGACCTGATATGAATTTCCGCTCTGTCTGCAAACATTTAATCACCTCTTCTAAAATAGTATAACACACAAAAGAACCCCAAATTCCGTTAGATTAAGAATTTGGGGTTATCCTTATCGTTATTATTTCGCCTCTACCGGGTAAACACTAGCCTGTTTCTTATCTCTACCCTTGCGTTCAAATCTCAGAACGCCGTCTACCAAAGCAAATAATGTATCGTCGCCACCGCGTCCAACGTTAAGTCCTGGATGGATTTTCGTTCCGCGCTGTCTATAAAGAATATTTCCTGCAAGAACAAATTGACCGTCTGCTCTTTTTGCACCCAATCTCTTGGACTCGGAATCTCTACCGTTCTTGGTAGAACCAACACCCTTTTTATGAGCGAAAAATTGAAGGTTCATTCTTAACATGTTCTACACCTCCTAAAATTTAAAATGCATCCGTATATCAGTTACTACTGTTCTTTCACCTGGGTAAGCTTGATATACTTCCCGGTATGTTCCTCTTCAATTCCCTGCAAGCCCAGGACTAAGGAGCTTAGCAAAAGATTTGAATTATTACTCATGGAGGAAAGCAAATGAAATTCTATATAGCCGTCCTTCTCGTCCTGATCCAGTGAGAAGCGGTCAGAAGTAAAATTCTCAATAGAATTTATTGTATTGATCACCAGCGCCGACACCGCCGAGCAAACGATATCACTTCCATATTCGGAATAATCGGCATGTCCTGCGATGCGAAATCCGGTAAT
>JAJUHH010000068.1 GCA_029267975.1 Clostridiales bacterium | reverse complement strand
CATTGACGACGGCAAAATGCGAAATGTTGAATTCCCGATAGCATTAAGAATTCATCATCTTTATATTCCATCATATACCTCTGGAACAAGTCCTTCTAAGTTATTAAGCGTAATATTATAATCATTAAAGCTTCTTGGTACCTTGTTTTCATCCTTCGCTGTAATCACTAATGATTTATGTACTTTTGCAGAAGAATACTGTCCCATTGGTGAATTGTGCTTCCACCAATATACCCTGTGAACCTCCATACTTCCTTCTGGTCTTGCAGAGGAGCTATCATTTTCAAATAATGTACGAAGAGCTAACTTAATTTTTTCGGCATCTTCATTGCTAAATCCTGTTTTAGATGCCAATTGGTAATTTATACTCCCTTTAATTACATACATGCCAAAATCTATTCTGTGCTTCATACCCATGGTATCAGATGATTTCCCTTTGTCACTTGGCTCACTATTGACACTCTTTGTTATTTGCATGCTTGTTATGTCAACTGGAGACACACTAACCGCAGGGTGAATAGATACCGGACCTCTTACACCCACAGAAACATTATTATTTTTAAACGCGAATACTTGTCCAAAACTACGTACATCAATCCACTTTTCACATGCAGCCTTGGCATATTTCTCGCTGTCCTTTTCTTTTATAGCTTTTTCCAGAGGATCATATCCTTTTGCCCGATCACTTAGGCTCTTATAGCCATCTGTACATCTTTCATCTGACTGAACAAAGATTTCCTCTCCCATATCCTGAAGACGATTACGTATCTTTCGCTTAATACACACATCAGATATTTCTCCATAACCATCATAATTCTCTCTAGGGCGATTTCCGTTTAATGGATCCCCGTTGGGATTTGCATTCTTTACCGTAATAATAACAGCAAAATCAATCTTATTTGTAAATTTACTCATTTTCATCTACCTCCTCATTATTATCATTATTTATACTGTCTTTCTTATCAAATGCTTTTAATTGACAATGAAAACCTAAGAGAAACATGCCATCTAACGGACTATTATTGCGGAATTGTGACCTATCAAACAAATCATAGATATCATTCAACATATCTTCATATTTTTTTCTTTGACCATTGTATTTTAGCTTAATAAAATATGGCCTAAGGTTCTTTTCAATAATCGTCCATGTGGTAAATGGTCGATTGTGAAATTGCTGCATATAACGTTTTGCATTAGTGGGTCTCATTTCGTCCTTATCAAACGTCAGGTATTCAACATGGTCAGCCACTGCTAATAATCTGCCATAAAGGTAGCTTCGATCACTTTCATTCGCATCTAATGCCATATTCCAATCCTCCACTTCATAATTTAAATCCTTTTTAATCAGGGCACATGTTGTATTTAGTACTCTGGTCCAGTTCCACCTGTTCATTGCCATTGGTCTGGATGCATTTTGTATTGCTGCTCTTACAATATCCTTGGGTATTGCTCTTTTATCGAGAATACAAGGTAGTAATCGTTCAATAGTTACTTTCTTTAGCTCATCCTTAATAGTCAGTTTTCCGTTTTGCTCCGTTCCATAGGCTGCCAATACAATGTTTTCAACACTAGGTGCACCAACATAATATCCCTTTGTATTATCTGCCTTCCTGTATTCCTGTTTCCAAATACAAGTTGTATGCCAATTTACTAATCGGTCATAGAAATCTGAATAATTAAGCACTCTATAATAGTTAACAGCAAGTCTTCCTGTTGTAGCTGCATCCACGGAGATAATATGTACTGTTGCTTTTGTATCAGATAACCCTTTATAGCTATCGATTGCTTGTCTTATGTTTTTAGCGTAACTATAGCCAAGATCTGAATCTTTTGCGATCAGTTCCATCTTTTGAAGCATTTCCCTCGTCCCGTCCAGAATAACCGGTAATTTCACATCATTTTTTTCCCACACAACTAAAGATATTCCGTAATGAGTATAGCCCTGCCTTTCCATAAGCCACCGCAGTGTATTATGAGCTTTCTGAGACGTTAAATAGCCAACCGAAAAAGCCTGCTCCTTTTCAGTAAATCGTCCTCTATAGGTAAACCCATATTCATCATTAGCAGAAATCAACTTTGCTTTATCAGCAGCATGTCTCACTTTCGCTGGATGTTTATAGGAGCAAGGCACCAACTCCCCACTTACATAGCATAAGTCAACCTTCTCTTGTTTCGAAAGAACATAGTCTATGTAACTTTGATATATACGATGCTCCTTCCATATAGCCACATCATTGTTTAGATCAAAATCACTGATGCGGAATCTTACAAAAAGATCTGTTGCTGTAATATTCTGCACTTTTTTCTTCTCATCAATATAGTTATCTTTATTTAGGCATATAATACCCCATTCAATCAGATCTTTTATAAGGCTTCGTTTCTTAACATATTCATATACTGCTTGTATAAAATTATTACTATGTTTTGAAGAGCACCATTTCTCAAGCTCCGATAAATATCGTTCATAATACTCATTTGCATTCTTTTTGCTACTATATTTAGCAAAATCACCTGCTACATAAATTAACTTATCACATAATGGATGTGGAGCTATACCGCTTGATCGGGATCCCGAATCCTCTGTGACCGGGATAATTGTGACCGCTTCATCTTTAGGGATTTCCTCTGCTTTAATAAAATTGCCTTTTAAGTCAATAACCACTTCAACTTGTGCGTTCTGTGTCGAATGTGCTACTGGCAGCAGAATATTTCCTGTCTCGTCTTCTACTCCAACCATATGGCTGCAATTATCATAGGTATCACTAAGCTCTTTCATCCATCCCAATCAAATCACCCCCTTCATTAAATTCCTCCAAACCAGTAAAGTTTCCAGTTCCAAAATGTTTCATCTGCATAGGCCTAATTTCACGCTTAATTGTGCATTCTTCAGGGCGAATAAAGTCAATAATTCCTTTCTTCATTACAGGAACCCAAAAGCGCGCGGTCATACGTCCTTGTTCATCAGCAGTAGTTGCCTCGTCGGCGTAGGTAATTCCATGCAACATAACTCCAAAGCTAAGTTCCTCGACATCATCATACTTTCCTTCACCCTCCCCAAACTTAACCGGTTCGACATATGCCTGGCATTCTCGCGTTCCAAGATAAATATCCCTGCGCCCGCCTCGTTCGAGCATTCGCTTTGCAATGTTATGATGCTTATTCTCATTTCTGTCATTTACTAAATTAGGCCTGTTCTCATTCCACTCAAAATGTGCCTTTACTTGATATTCAACATCTTTAAGGTAAGTATAGACCGATAATGTATTTCCTCCGGTATAATTTATTGGCCTAATACCCTGAGATTGAGTTTGAATCTGCTTTATTATTCTAACGCGATCAATATACCATTGGATTGTCGGCTTCCAATAAATTCCTTCACAAACCCCCTTTAAGGCTTGATAAGTAGGAATTTGATAACTGAATTTCTCTCCACCAACTCGTGTAACTGGGTCTGAAAACAACGCATATCTTCCATACACCTTAAATTCAATACTATTTTCTTTCATCATCTCACCTCCTTACACTTCTAAAAAATCCATGTTGGTTTCCTCTGTTATACCTGTTTCCATAGAATAAAATCCTACTACCATTGCATATATTTCATAGTTCAATAATGATCTGATTACTTTCTTAGCATATAAGCGGTCGAAGTCTTGTTTATAGAGATTAATCGTATATATTTGAATTTTTCTAAGTGCTTCTTTAACCTCTTTCACAGGTGAATTTCCGTTAAGTATGTTAATTAACTCAATAGCTTCTTCATTGTACGGAACCAAAACACCTGTTGTATTTTTTACTATAACCTCAAACTCACTACCTGCAGTCTTATAAGCCTGGTTTAATATCATTTTAGGACACTCCTGTGTATTGGTTATATATGCTCTTACACCTGTTACGTTTATCGAAAGAAGATCCAACAAATTAGTATTTTTATCTTTTATACGGTAATTCATGTCTTCTTTTACAGCCATAAAATAACGCTTATAATAATGTTCCAGTGCAAAAGGTGATAGTAAATCACCAAAAAAATAATCAGGGTCAGAGGAATATTTCTGTAAGATTGGTTCTGACGCATCCTGTGCTTTCTTGATCTCAGGTAGTCCGCCTAAATACTCATCTTTTGCATTGATGATTGTAACTATCCCTATCTCATACTCACCGTTACGATTGCATCTGCCTGCCGCTTGAGCAATACTATCAAGTCCTGCCAGGGAGCGTATTACATATTGAAAGGATAGATCAACCCCTGCTTCCACAAGGCTCGTACTTATACATATAAGCCTTTCTTTTCGCATCAGCTTATCTTTTATCTCTTTTATCAACTCAAGTCTGTGTTTAGGACACATATTAGTAGTCAGTAATATTACTCTTGCCCTTTCACTTTCAGGTAATTGGTCGTTACGATCTTTTACTGCATGAAATAACTTCAAAACCGCTTTCTTTGTATTCATAATTGCAAGAACATTTCTAGACTTCTCAATCATTTCCATTAACATAAGAGAAAGCTTAGCAGCATCATAACCACCTGGGATTACTCTATTAACGACCTGTACCCTCTTGAATTTTCTAAATAATTCATCTACATTCTGTATTACTCCTGACGAATTACTTAAAAGTATCTTATATTGCACTGCACGATCAAGTAATGGTTGCGTTGCAGAACATAAAATAATAGTTGAACCACATATATAATGCAAAAAATTCACCGCCAAGTTAAACGTATGAATACATTTGGCTGGAATACTCTGAATTTCATCAAAGATTATAATTGAATTAGCCAAGTTATGCATACGTCTGATGCACTGCGTTCTTCCATCAAATAAAGTATTAAGTAGTTGTACCATTGTTGTTAATATAATTGGGCAATCCCAGTTTTCCGTAAGGTGCTTCCATTCCTGGGTTTCTCCATCTGATTCATTGATCACATTTGAATGATGTTCAAGAATAATATCATCTCTATTAAATATATTCTTGATAACATCAGCATTCTGATCCAAGATACTCATGTATGGTGCTATGTAAAAAATATGCTCCATTTCTTGCTGCTTAGCATGTGACAATGCAAATCTCAAGGAAGCTAATGTTTTCCCCCCGCCGGTTGGAACCATTAATTGATATATTCCTTTGGGGTTATGGGAAAATGTAAAACACTCCTTCGATATCTCTTTGCGATACTGCGATATCATATCTGTTTGTTTAAACTCTTGCAGCGCCCTATCTAATTGTATTGATAGCACGTCCCATAATCCTATGTAATAACTTCTATCCCTTATATGAACAGAATCTCTATCTCCATAAAAGACTGCCGTATCAAGGCGATCAGCATCAATCAGTATTGATAACACTATCCTTTGCAGACAGGAGTAATAAAAATCTTTTGCTATGAATTTCTCTTTATCATCAGGATAGTTTTGTAGAAGAGCATGTATTAAGAAAGTAATATGCTCAACCTCAACAACAGCTTTTTCAAACCTTTGATCCATTTCCTCTGGCGAAATAACTTTATTAATAAAATTGCCTACTGCTTCTTCGTAGTCAATTTGATCCTTTTTAAGAAGCTTAATACATGTTACATCCTTGCCTTCCGGTGTAAGGACATCATAAAGCCCGTGGTGATTAAAGATTGCATTCATCAATATCTGCGCTGTAATACGGTGAATATCATCCCCACTATAATAACGCTCATAAATAAGGATAGCTCCAGCACTGGAATGATTTATTTCTCCTTTTTTTATACTGTTTTTATTTGATGAAGCATCTTCGATATATTGTCGAAAAAGTTCTGTTGCTTTTCCCATATCATGAGTTATGCCTGCTAAATATGTCAGATTTGCTGTATAAATCTTTTTTCCAAGGCACTCTGCTATTGCAGATGCATTTAAACTATGCTCTTTTATACTTTGTTCAGTACCCGAAATTGGATGTATGTGTGCTATCATTGTATTTCTCCCTGGTTATATTTTACAGGTTAATATTAACACATATTTACTAATTTTACAATATATTTTTCGTATATAAAAATATTAGATGGTAATTTAAATTCAGTTTCTTGACAGATCGAACTTCTCTATATAATATAATATTGTCGAATTTATTTCGTGGATTGAAATGTATACAAAGATATTAGAAAAGTGAGTAGTTTATCTACTCATTTTTTATTTTACTATATCCATGTTCCATTCAATGTCTCACTTAGATAACTTTATAAATTAATCCACAAAAAAAGCAGCCCCCGGCTGCTTTTTTGATTTGATCCACATTATTAACTTTCCTGGTTATACTACTTCTAACTCGTCTGCCTCAAGAGCGGCGATTTCGTATTTCTCAAGAATTATCTTCTGGATCTTGTCCCTCGTGTCCGAATTAATCGGATGAGCGATATCTCGATACTCTCCATCTCCGGCCTTTCTGCTAGGCATGGCAATGAATAAGCCCTTATCACCCTCGATAACCTTGATATCATGAACTACAAATTCATTATCAAGGGTAATTGATACAACAGCTTTCATCTTGCCTTCCTTACTCACCTTGCGTACGCGTACGTCGGTAATTTGCATTGGCATGGTCCCCCTTTTCTGTCAGTTTATCGTTGGTTCCTATTTGAAACAAAATTAACCTTTCTCCTCACTCTTTTCACTACTTGTTCCTAGCTAGAAGCTAATCCCATTATATCATAATATTTCCGAAATGTGAATAATATTTGCTCTAAAATCCCAAAAATTTGTAATTTTTTTTAGTATTTGTACCATGCATCGTCCCATTTTCGATTAATAAACAGACTTTTCCGTTCCATTTCCAATGAAAACTTGCAACCTAAGCATAAAAAAAGAATATAATGACTATAAATGCTCTAAGTTCCTGTTGGCATTTTTATGATTACGGCAGGGATTAATTTAATATTGTATTTCTATTTAAATGGGTTATAATAGCAGATAGTTACAAAGACTTGTTTTTATTTCTAAAAAACAGAATAGGAAGTGTTCTATGTATAAAATTGACTTTGACACGCCATGCCGGATTCATTTTATTGGCATTGGCGGAATTAGTATGAGCGGCTTAGCAGAATATCTACATACACTTGGATTTAGCGTAAGCGGATCTGACAGCCACCAAAGCAAAATAACCGATCATCTGGAAGCCTTAGGAATCCAGGTTTTTATTGGGCAAAGACCCTCTAATGTTAGCTCAGATATTGATGTAGCGGTATTTACCGCTGCGATTTCCCCAGATAATGAAGAATTCCTGGAGGTACAACGCCTGAACATCCCTCTGTTAAGCCGTGCAGAGCTGGTTGGTCAGGTAATGCTTAATTTTGATGATTCTATTGCGGTATCCGGCACGCATGGTAAGACTACAACAACTTCCCTGCTCTCTTTGATCTTTGTGGAGGGTGGTGCTGATCCTACCATCTCTGTGGGCGGTATATTGGATGCCATCGGCGGCAATATCCGCATTGGCAAGTCAGAACACTTTATTATTGAAGCCTGTGAATATACGGATACTTTCCTGCATTTTAATCCAAAGCGCAGTATTATCCTTAATATTGATACGGATCATATGGATTATTTCAAGGATCTGGCCCATATCCGTCGTTCCTTCCATTCCTTTGCTAAGCTTCTGCCAAAGGACGGACAGCTGTTTATTAACGGTGATATTGAAGGTGTGGATGAATTTATCTCTGATCTTGACTGCGAGGTCTTAACCTATGGCTTTGTAGACCCGGCCTACCGTATTGGTAATCGTACCTATGATATTTATGCCGATAACATTACCTTCGATGAGAACAGCATCGGAAGCTATGATTTATATTTCCGCGGTAAATATATTGACCGTATTCAGTTAAATATTGTTGGTGTCCACAACGTATCCAATTCCCTTCCTGCCATCGGTCTGGCACTGGAGGTGGGGATATCCATCGATTCCATCAAACGCGCCCTCTTGAATTTCCACAACTCCGAGCGTCGTATGGAGCATAAAGGGGACGTTGGAGGTGTGAAGGTATACGACGACTATGCCCATCATCCGACAGAGGTCATCGCAACATTGTCAGCAGCAAAGCATATTCCACATAATACCCTATGGTGCGCCTTCCAGCCCCATACTTATACCAGACTGCGTCGACATTTGACAGAATTTGCCCAGACACTTTGCTTAGCTGATAAGATTGTTCTTGCTGATATTTATGCCGCCAGAGAGAAGAATCCCGGGGATATTTCCTCCAGGGATTTGGAGCGGGAATTGACAAAATTAGGTAAGGAAGTATACTATTTCCCTAGCTTTGATGAGATTGAAAACTTTTTATTGCAAAATTGTATGAACGGTGACCTGTTGATAACTATGGGCGCCGGAGACATTTATAAAGTGGGAGAAAAGCTTCTAGGACTATAGTTATCCACATTATCCACAGGATTATCAACAATTTTCTTGATAATCGCTGTGGATACTTTTTTTCTCCTTATCTTTTCTACAAATATAGACTTTTGATCAGATTTGCTTAGATTTTAACGATGTTTCTTTGTTATTTTACATAAATTTACATATTTCATCCATACATTTATCCACATTATCCACTTTATCCACAAGGTGGGCAATCTCCGGAAGCCCTGAAAATCGGCTATTTCCAAGCTTAATCAACTGTGCTATAATGTGCACGATAAGCAGATTAGTCCAAGTGCATAGGTACATTTCCCAAGCTTGCTTGAGGAAATGTACTTATGTGCTTGGATGAGTGCAACGTCAACGAAAGAACGCAGTTCTTGAGTTGCTAATCTGCGCCAAAGCAGATTAGTCCAAGAAAGCTAGGGCATTTTTTGAGCTTGCTCGAGAAAATGACGTGGCATTCTTGGATGAGTGCAACGTCAACGAAAGAACGCAGTTCTTGAGTTGCTAATCTGCGTAAAGGCAGATTAGTCCAAGAAGGCTAGGGCATTTTCTGAGCTTGCTCGAGAAAATGACATGGCATTCTTGGATGAGTGCAACTGACAACAGCGTAACCTACGGTTACACGAAAAACGTAGTTTTTGAGTTGCTAATCTGCGTTAGACAATATCCAGGTTATAGGTATGAAACTGCAATAAGGGGAGGCAGCCATTCATGAGTACAATCACACTTCGTGCGGAAGGTATCTCAGACGTTACAATCGTCCCGAATATCTTCATTGACCAATATATGCCGTCTGCGAACGGCGCTTATGTAAAGGTGTATCTATATCTGTTACGCCTCTTTGCGGGTAATTGTCCCGAAGTAACCATCTCTTCTATCGCTGATCGGTTAGAGAATACAGAGAAGGACATCATCAGAGCTTTAACCTATTGGGAGAAACTGAATTTATTAACACTTACAAGAAATTCACAGAAAGAAATCACAGCCATTAGCCTGACCGACTTAAGCAGCCTGCAGAAGGAAGTTCCTGCACCGGTACCCTACATGGACTCCGAGCTGGATGAAGTTGCTGTCAGTATACATACCGAGTCGAAGCCTGCTGTCAGACAGAGCTATTCACCGGAGAAGATTGCCCAGTTTACCAGCAATGATGAAATTCAATGGGCCATGCACATTGTGGAAATATATCTGGACCGTCCCTTAAAACCCATGGACCTGCAGTTAATCCTCTATCTGTATGAGGAGCTGCATTTTTCCTGCGAACTGATCATGTACCTGTATGAGTACTGTGTCTCTAAGGGTAAGAAGAATACTTCCTACATAGAAGCCGTGGCTTTGACCTGGGCAGAAGAAGGTATTGATACCGAGCAAAAGGCAAAGGAAGCCACAGCAAGCTACAATGAACATTTTAATATTGTGAATAAGGCCTTCGGCTTAAACCGCGCTCCAGGTCAGATCGAGCGCCAGTATATTACCAAATGGGTTGAGGTATTTGGCTTCTCTGACGAGATAATCACTGAGGCCTGCAATCGGACAATCCTTCGGACCCAGAAGCCGGACTTCAAGTATACAGATAAAATTCTGGAAACCTGGTTTAAGAAGAACGTAAAAAGCATGGCTGATATTGCAAGACTGGATGAAGAATTCAGCAACAGCAGCAAGAATATCGGCAATAAGACCCTGGACATGAACAAATCAGTGCCCAAGCAAGCCACACCCAATAAATTTAATCAATTTCCACAACGAACCTACACAGCACAGGATTATGCCGAGCTGGAGCGTAAGCTCTTAAATAAAGGCCTTTGATAAAAGGAGAAGATTGTCATGGCGTTAAAGAATGATCAGTATAACCAGATACTACGGGAATATGACAGCCGAAGACTTCAGAATAAGCAT
>JAJUHH010000067.1 GCA_029267975.1 Clostridiales bacterium | reverse complement strand
GCTCGTGCTTTCCCTCCAAACAGACATCTATAACATAAGGCCCAACCTTTATTCTTAAGCTCTCCCCAACAGATAGCGACAACATTTCTAATGCCACCAGTGATGCCCAGGCCATTGCGGCGGCGGACATTGTGTTGGAGTCGGCTTGGGAGTTGGTGTTGGAGTAGGGGAACAACCCGAAGTAAAATCAACATGAATGCCTAGTGCCCTGGTATTGGCGAGAATGCCGCTTTCCCATGCACCACTGCCATAATACCAGGCCGGGTAAAACCATCCCAGCTTCTGTCTCATTTGCGATAAGATGGAATCATTGTTACTTCTACAACTTCCATTCTTAAGGGTTAACCCTTCTCCTCCGTCCTGACGTCCATTTAAGTTGCCGTCAAAAAAGGCAGAACTGGCTGACCAACAAGTGGTTGCGATCTTTTCAAATAAGGTTAAGTGCTGAAATGTAATTTTGGGTGACTCATATGTTTGCATCTATTAATCCCTCCTTCATAATATTCTCAAGCTCTGCAATAACTTCTTCTTCCATCAGCTTAGACAGTTTACCTTCCCTACATAAATATTTAGGCCATCCGGACATAGAACCTGTTTCTGCCATGCGGGTCGCCGGACAAGCACAGCAGCTGATCTCGCAGCCGATACATTCCTTCGGCAGACGAATAGGCACCGTATGAAGCGGAAATTCCTCCCATGCCTGCAGGAAACCGCTCTGAAAGGGATAGGTCCAGTGGTCCTCAAGCATCTGGCAGCCGATTAATCTACCGTCCCAAGTAATTGTATAAGAATTCATGCCGGCATCACATCCATAGAGACTCTGCGACAATTTATCCTTGTCGCTACCGGATGTATCATAATCAGCGTCTTTATTATTTACTTCTTCACTATTTACTTCTTCCCTGTTACATTTATGGAATTTGTTTTCTGTAATAAATTTTTTCAGTGGTGATAGGAAGATCTCCATGTTTCTTTCCTTGATCATGGCTGCATTCTCTTCCGGGGTCAAACGACTTTCTTCTACTTGGGCAATACCACCTCTTACCGGTTTTGTAACGATCCTTGACAGATTAAACTCCACATTGCTGCCCAGGCTGCGAGCCCATTGCACTATCTGATTCAAGTCCTTACGATTATCCTTTATGATCGTAGTTCTTATAGAAAGTATGGAAGGCAATGTTTGAAGTAACTGAACTCCTTCCAACATCCTTTCATAAGCCTCCTCACTTCCAGTGACTTTTTTGTAGGAATCTGCCGAAGCTCCATAGACAGTAACGCCAACCCTATGGGGAGGATACTCCTTTAGTACCTTAAATATTTCCGGAGTAATCATTGTTGCATTTGTATATAGGGTTAGTATAAATCCCATTTTTGCTATGGCTCGGTAAATGTCAGCAAAGTCAGGTCGCAGAAGTGGTTCTCCACCTGTCAGCAAAAGTCCCAGGGTACCTGCTTCCTTCACTTCATGAGCCATGCTCACCCATTCCTTAAAGGTTCTTTCTCTTCCTCCAAGCTCCGACATTTGTCTATGATCGATCCGTATCATGCACATCTTACATTCAAGATTGCACCTTGCTGTCAGCTCAAAGGTCCCGTTCAACGGAATTCTATCAATCACCTTTTTATACCTCCATCTTGATCATGCAAATCCCGTTGGATCCTTACTCTAGAATTGCTGCCTCTTTCAGTATACCGATAAATTCATTGGTGTCCTTGTATGCCAGGTCCCAATCAATTTCATATCTCTGCTGCAAGGCACTTGCCAAGTCTTCCGCTTGAGTTTCTGTCGTTAATTGCTCCCACAAAAATGCTGCTGATTCATTCAGTGTGATCACACCACTAAAATCTGCAATGTTATTCCCAACAGGAACCACCATATCAACCCCTGCAACCTTTCTCAAAATATAACCATCCTTAATCTTCATTTTTTATCACCTCATTCTTATAAAGCAACAGCAACTTCCTCCTCCAAGACCTCATCCAATAGAGAGTCATTTACCAACTCGGAAAGTTTGCCTTGATTAATCTGATAAACCTTATCACACATTTGAATAATACTTTGCTTATGTGAGGTCAGGATACAGGTACGGGAAGTGCTATATTGCATAATATTTTTCAGGACTTGTTGCTCAGTTTCAAAATCAAGTGCTGATGTTGCTTCATCTAACAATAATACCGGAGCATTGCGGAGTAATGCTCTGGCAATAGATATCCGTTGGATCTGTCCATCCGAAAAGTTATAGCCCCTTTCACCGATATAGGTATCAATTCCCTCCGGCAGAACCTGAACGAAGTCATAAGCACAAGCTGCCTTTAAGGCTGCAATCATTTCTTCCTGGGTCGCATCAGGCTTTACCAGACGCAGATTATCTGCGATTGTACCGGAGAAAATAGATTTCCCTTGAGGAACATAGGCAAAGTACTTTCTGGCTGCAGCTGATACAAGCATCTCTGAAGCATTACTATGTATCAGCTTAACTTCACCCTTACCGGGATTTAATAAACCAAGTATAATATGCAGTAAGGTTGTTTTCCCTACTCCTGAAGGCCCAATGATACCTGTAATTGTGTGAGGTTTGACGGTTACACTGATGTCCTTTAGAATCTGTCGGCCTTGATAGGAAAAATCAACATTACATAGCTGAAGCTCTAATTCGTCCTCATTTACCTCTGCATCGCCCTTATCATTGACATGAGCAAATCTTGTCTCCTGGGGTAGTTCGACGATCGCCATAATCCTTCCAGCAGAGGTTGTAGCACTGATTGCAGCTGGTATTAAACTGATCAGAGAGGAGAAAGCTGCAGATAAGCTTCCTGATAGTTGTAGAAACAGAGTCATTGTTCCATAGGTGATATCTCCGCTCCATAATCTGAACACACTCCAGCCAAAGGTTGCCAAGCCAATTCCCATCCCCACAAAGGATAAAAAGGAAGAGGTATAAATTGAAAATAAATTATAATCCAGGGTAAACCCTAAATATCTTTGTTGAACCTCCCTCAGTTTCTGACCGAAGATGCTGCATAAATCGAAGCATTTGATAATCTGCAGGTTCTGAAACGATTCCTCCTGAAAAGACATCATTTCACTGCTCAACTGCCTCATCTTGTCGTTGTAACTTCTCATTCGGGACATAAGAAATCTTGACATAAAAAAGGTCACAGGTGCGCTGATCAACGTAATGGCAGCCATGGTGGGATCATAATAGAGGATGATTAATAAGGTACCCAGAAACTGCAGCAACCTGGTTACCAGGGATGGGAGCCAGCTAAGAATGCTATCAGATATAATATTCACGTCCGAAGCAAAGCGGTTGAGCAAATCACCACTATGAAAAGCAGAGACTGCTTCCCAATCTATACACATAATTCTGTCATAGACTTCAGACTGGATTTCCAGCTTGACATTCATGCTAATCTTGGTTGATATCCTGCTTGTAGCGGCGCCGACGACAATATCCCCCAGAGACATCCCAATCATAAGGGCCACGATTAATTTTATATTGGTCGAATCATAGCCGGTAACAGCGTCGATCAGATATTTTGATGCAAGACTGCCAATCAGTCCCATACCTGTGCTTAGAAATCCTAAAGCAACATAAAATAAGATAGCTTTGGTGTAACGACGGGTATAATTCAACAGCCACTTAACTTCCAATAATATTTCTTCCAGGGACTTGGCATGAAACTTATGTACAATAAGGTTTATAAACTTCATAATAAGCGTTCCTACTCTTTCATCTTTTCGCCTTCGTTATTTCCAATTATAAATACCATTTTTTACCATATCCAGATTATATCTTAGCAATTTTACAATTGCAACAAGCACAAATAAAAATGAGGTAAAATCTGATTTACAGATTTTCCTCATTTTATGCGGCATATTTTAATATTCGTAGGCAATCTTTCCTATATGACCATAAAGCCTGTCATTTGTCATTTTCTGATAGTACTTCATGAATGGTCTTAGGTTTTTTCGGCTCTTCCTCAAAGGATCGCAATCTTTTCTCCATTACCAGCAACCCCCACCATTGTCCAAACTTGTAACCTGTATTCTCATATACCCCTAGCTCGGTAAATCCAAACTTTTTGTGCAATGCGATACTGGTAGCATGAGAATGGGTAATCAGCGCATAGATTGTATAATAGCCCTGGGCGTAAACCAATTCAAAGAGCTTCTGATACAGCATTGTAGCTATTCCTCTGCGATGCTCCTTCTCATCTATATAAACAGAACACTCACAATCCCAATCAAAGGCGGCACGTTCTTTAAAACGCCCACAATAGGCATAGCCCAGTATCCTTCCTTCTTTTTCACAGACCAGCCAGGGAAACTGCTTCAGAACCGATGCAATCCTTTGATGGAAGCTGTCTAAGGGAACCGGATCATATTCAAAGGTAATTGCCGTATTCATGATGTAAGGTTCATAAATAGCATAAATGCTAGCTGCATCCTCTAGGGTAGCCATTCTGATGATAAACTCTTCACCGGCTTTATTCTTACTGCACCAAGCTGTAGTGCCCATATTCGTATCCTCACTCTTTTCATTAATTTGCTAGTAAGTATAACACAAAAAAGAAGCGCTGAATAGAAAAAAAGCCCCCATGACTTAGGTTTTTGGTCTAAGTTATGGAGGCAAATAATTGTTAATATTTACGAACAACTATGATCATTACTATTTATTACTTCTCAACATGATGGCAGGCAACCAGGTGTCCCTGCTTCATCTCCAGCGGCGGCTTCTCCTGACGGCAAATGTCGGTTGCACGAGGGCAACGACCGGCAAAAGGACAACCCTTGGGAGTATTAATAGGGCTGGGCACGTCACCACTTAAGATATGACGCTGCTTCTGTGCTTCCTTATCCGGATCCGGAATCGGTACAGCGGAAAGCAAGGCCTGGGAATAAGGATGAAGGGTATTGCTATATAACTCATCACTGGTAGCCAGCTCTACAATATTACCCAGATACATAACCGCTATACGGTCGCTGATATATTTTACAATATTCAAGTCATGGGCAATAAACAAATAGGTTAAATTCAGCTTTTCCTGAAGATCATGCAGAAGGTTGATGATCTGTGACTGGATGGATACGTCAAGGGCTGAAATAGGCTCGTCACACACAATGAATTCCGGCTCAATTGCCAAAGCTCTTGCGATACCGATACGCTGACGTTGACCACCGGAGAACTCGTGAGGGAAACGGTTTGCATGCTCACGGTTTAAGCCAACCAGCTCTAACAGCTCATAAACACGCTCCTGACGCTTCTGCTTATCATACATCTTATGAATGATCATACCCTCTTCAATAATGGAGCCAACCGTCATACGGGGGTCCAGGGAAGAATAGGGATCCTGGAAGATGATTTGCGCCATCTTGGAATATTCAAAAAGAGTATTCTTCTTAACCTCAATGTCTTTTTTACCATGATATAAGATCTGACCATGGGTAGGCGGATAAATGCCCATCAGTACCTTACCAAAGGTAGACTTACCACAGCCGGACTCACCTACCAGCCCCAGAGTCTCACCCTTGTATATATCAAGATTAACATCGTTTACAGCCTTAAGAGTACCTTCTGATACTTTAAAGAACTTGGATACATGTTTTATCTCAATTAATTTATTGCTGTCCTGTCCATTGAAAGGTGTTTGTTTACTCATTATGCTTCACCTCCAGTCTTAGCACCCGGGCAATCCTCGTGATGTAACCAACAGGCAGCTAAGTGATCCTTGCCTGTCTCAAACTGAGGCGGAAGCTCTGTCTTACAGATTTTCATACAATTCTGGCATCTGCTTGCAAATCCACAGCCCACCGGAGGATTTAAAAGATCCGGAGGAGTACCTGCGATGGATACCAGGCGGACACTACGATCCATATCTGTGGTAGGAAGGCTCTTTAATAAGGCCCTTGTATAAGGATGCGCAGGACGATAGAAGATGTCCTCCGCTGTTCCGATCTCAACAATCTTACCGGCATACATAACTGCAACACGGTCTGCCATACTTGCCACAACACCAAGATCATGGGTGATCAGAATAATCGCTGTATTGGTTTTCTCTCTGATTTCCTGAAGCAAGTCCATAATCTGTGCCTGAATGGTTACATCAAGCGCTGTTGTGGGCTCATCTGCAATGAGTAACTTGGGGGAGCAGGAAAGAGCCATAGCAATCATAACTCTTTGTCTCATACCGCCGGAGAACTCATGAGGATATTGCTTTGCACGCTGCTCCGGATTCGGGATCTTAACCAACTGCAGCAAGCGAATTGCTTCTTTATGTGCATCCTCCTTGGATAGCTTCTGATGATGTTGGATTGCTTCTGTCAGCTGCTTTCCAACTTGCATGGTAGGATTTAAACAGGTCATAGGATCCTGGAAGATCATGCTGACATCCTTGCCACGAATTTTCATCATATCCTTTTCGGATGCGTTAACGATATCTTTATCAACAAGTCTAATCTCACCCTGGACAATACGTGCCGGAGGCATGGGATTTAACTTCATTATTGTCTGTGCTGTTACGCTCTTTCCGCAACCACTCTCTCCTACAATAGCGAGAACCTCGCCTTCCGCAACATCGAAAGTGACACCGCGAACTGCTTTTACTTCACCGGCATAAGTATCGAAGGATACATGTAAGTCATTGACTTCTAATACTTTATTCATACACTATCTCCTTAACTTAGGATCCAATGCATCACGTAAACCGTCACCTAATAAGTTGAAGGATAACATGGTTATACTAATGCAGATCGCAGGAATAATTAACTGGGAAGGATACATCTGGAACACTCTGGAACCATCGTTTGCAAGAACACCCCAGCTAGCCAAGGGTACCGGAACACCAAGACCGATATAACTTAAGAAAGCCTCGGTAAAAATCGCACTGGGAATTGCTAATGTCAGATTAACAATAACCACGCTTAAGGTATTGGGTAAAAGGTGTCTTCCTATAATTCTGGAAGGCTTTGCACCCATAACCTTTGCAGCAATTACATAATCCTGCTGCTTTAAGCTCATAATCTGGCCACGTACCAAACGTGCCATACCTGTCCAACCAACCGTTGCATAGGCAATGATCATTGTGGTTGGCCCAGGGGGCAGAACCATCATCAATAATACAACGATGATCAAATATGGAATACCATTGATAATCTCAATAATTCTCATCAACACATTATCAACTGCACCACCAATATAACCAGAGATACCTCCATAGATCACTCCGATGATAAAGTTAATAAATACAGCTGAAAAAGCAATAAATAAGGAAACCCTGCCTCCGGCCCATATTCTTGTAAAAATATCACGGCCTAAGGTATCGGTACCAAATATATGCATATGTCCATCCGTTGAATCCTTGAAGAACATGGAAGCATCTGTGTGAGTTAAATGCTGCTCACTGATGGTATAAGGGGAAACCCATGGAACGATAACACTCATTAGAATAATAAATACAATGAAGAACAAGCATACCATGGCAGCTTTATTCTTTTTAAGACGATGCATTGCATCCTTCCAATAGGTCGTACTGGGTCTTTTTATACTTTCCGCGTCGGAGACATTCGCTCCAATCCATTCAAATTGACTTTGATCTATTTTGCTCATGTCATCACTCCTTTGCATCGGTAAGCTTAACACGAGGATCAATGAAACCATAAGCAATATCTACAATGAGATTTGCAATTACCAAAAACGCACCGTAGAATAAGGTGGTTCCTGATATCATCGTATAATCCTGTGTCTGAATGCTTAAAACGAAGAATTTTCCCATGCCAGGTACGGCGAAGATATTCTCCACAACGAAAGCACCAGTAAGTACTGCTGCTGCTATAGGGCCAAGCACCGTGATAACAGGCATAATTGCGTTACGTACGGCATGCTTCCAGATGATCTTCTTCTGTGAAAGCCCCTTAGATTTTGCAGTCTTAATATAATCCTGGCCCAATACATCAAGCATACTGGTTCTCATAAGTCTTGAGATGGTTGCCAGGGAACCAAAGCTTAATGCGAAAGCGGGCAAAAGCTTGCTTGCAAAGGAATTCCAACCTGTAATGGGGAAGAAACGTATTCCCGTTAATTGGAATAATTTTAATCCTAAGAAATACTGTAATAAGGCACCGATAATAAATCCGGGAACTGACACACCAACAATAGCAATAAACATAGTGACAGTATCCCACTTGGTCCCCCTCTTCACGGCTGCCACAATACCAAGTAATACACCCATAACAGTAGCAAAAATTAATGATCTGATTCCTAAATCAAATGAATATGGAAATGCTTGTGCAATAATATCATTTACAGGCCGATTATAATGAATGGATAATCCTAAGTCGCCTTGGAACACACCCTTAATATACATCCATAACTGCACATATACCGGTTTGTCCAGTCCATATTTTGCATTTAATGCCTTTAAAGTAGTTTCCGGTATTGCTTTCTCACCGATGAATGGATCACCAGGTAGTAAACGCATCATAAAAAATGTTAATGTCGTTAATGCCAGCAGTGTTAAAAATGCATAGAATAATCGCTTTACAATATATTTAAACACATGCAATCCTCCCTTCTCTTTCATATTTTTTATCCCTTGCAAACAAAATCACACGAGGGGATCAGAAGAATTGCGGTCCTATATTACCTTTCCTTACGGCCCACAAAAAAGTAATATAGGATGACAATTCTATCAGACCCACTTGTTGTCTGTTGAGCCCTGTCCTGTGGTCTGCTAAGACCTGATTTATCGGACTTTGAAGACCTGCTGATTCCGTCTTGCAGACTTTATCTTGCGTCCCTTAAGATCCGCCAACTGTTCTCTATAGACTAACCTCGTGTTTGTTTACAAACGTACCGCTCTATTATACTATATAATGACACGATTGTCGTGCTTTTTTTCGATTTTTTTCATCAGGGAATTAATGGGGAATTTCTTAACATAAGGGAAGTGCGGGTTGCATTTCAGCCCGCACCACCTTTGTCATATTCGGGTCACCGAATTATCATGATTGTACTGTCGAATTATTTGCTCAACTCTACATATCTGTAGTTCATATCCTGGAATGCAGTTCTGATTACGCCGGACTTAATCTTACCGCTGATTACGTAATCCTTTACTCTCCAGTAAACAGGACCGATAGGAAGATCTGTCATTAATATCTTCTCAAGATCCATTAAATATCCAAAACGCTCTTTCTTATCTACAGTAACACGAACCTTATCTAATAACTCATCATAAGCAGGGTTGCTGTAGCTTGTATGGTTGTTGCCGTTACCGGTCTCAAACATATCAAGGAAGGTCATAGGATCGTTGTAGTCAGGACCCCATCCAGCAAATACCATAGAGAAGTCTTTGTTGGACATTCTCTCAAGTCTGCTCTTGAAAGGCATAGCCTCAACCTTAATCTCAATACCAAGATTTGCTCTTAACTGCTCCTGAACGAAGGATGCATTCTTAACAGCGGTATCACCGTCGTCACAGATCATAGTGATCTCAAGTGTGTCTACGCCAAGTTCCTGCTTTGCCTTCTCAAGGTATTCCTTAGCCTTCTCTACATCAACAACAGGAAGTAATGCGCCAATTTCTTCATTAAATCTCTTCTCAAGACCGTTAACTGCAGGTGCTGTAAAGGAAACAGCAGCCTTGGAGCTGTTCTTTAAGATACTGTCAACGAATGCCTGCTTATCAATTGCATAGGTGATTGCAGTACGAAGATTCTGATTGCTTAAATACTTATCTGTTAAGTTATATTCCAGGTAGAAGGTTGCACCATCATCATAGTTATAAACAGGGAAGCCTTCACCCTTTAATAATTTGGTCTGGTCACCGGTAGTACCAATGATATCAACTTCGCCAGCCTTGAAGGAGTTCAGAGCCGCGTTGGAATCGTTGATCATAACCATGGTAATCTTCTCAAGCTTAATCTTATCTGCATTGTAGAAATCAGGGTTCTTGGTAAGAACAACCTTACTCTCATGCTCCCAGCTGCTCATAACGAAAGGTCCGTTATAAACCATCTTATCAGCATCAGTACCATAAGCTGTACCGAATTCGTTGTAAGCTTTCTCATTAACGGGAGCAAATACACCGAATGCTAAGGTAGCTAAGAAGTAAGAGGTAGGATTCTCAAGAGTAACTTCCAGAGTATAGTCATCTGTTGCCTTGAAACCAAGGGCATCAGCACCAACCTCACCCTTGTTATATGCTTCACCATTCTTGAAGATATAGCCAAAGTAAGCATAGTCAGCTGCGAAGTCCGGTGTTAACAGAGCTTTCCATGCAAATACG
>JAJUHH010000066.1 GCA_029267975.1 Clostridiales bacterium | reverse complement strand
GACCATAAAAATTAGTGACAATGCAACGGATGAGGAGTTAATGAATGCATGCAAGTCCTTTGAATCCTATCTTCTTGAACAGGTATTTAAGGGTATGAAAAATACCATTATGAAGGATGATGAGGAAGAAGAGAATGATTACCTTGCACAGTTTGGAGACATGCTCTATGAGGAATATGCAAAAGAGGCAACCGAGAAAGAAAGTCTTGGTATCGCTCAGATGCTATATGAGTCTATGAAGCGTAATGCATAAGCAGGTCTTCAAATCTGAGAACGGTTACATATCATGGTAGTAATGAGGATACCGAAAGATAAAAGATATACCTATTGAATACATGATAATAATAAAAGTTGGCTGGACTGAAAGCCATATATGTCGTTTCAGACAAAAATCCTGATGCTAGGATGGATGTTTGAGATGACATTTCTTTTATCAGGAGGTCTAATGGCAGAGATAGTAGAGGGATATATCGATAGAATTATATTCCGCAATAATGACAACGGTTATACGGTGTTAAGTCTTCATGTGGAAGAAGAGGAACTTACCTGTGTAGGTACTTTTCCTTTCATCAGCGAAGGCGAATTTGTGCACTTATCCGGCAGCTATACGGATCATCCCGTCTATGGGCAGCAATTCCTGGTGGAAGGCTATGAAGTTAAGGAGCCGGAAGATTTATTCTCCATAGAACGTTATTTGGGATCAGGTGCCATCAAGGGGGTAGGCGAAGCTCTGGCAGCACGAATTGTAAAAAAGTTCAAGGAGAATACCTTTAGAATCATTGAGGAAGAACCGGAACGACTGGCCGAAATCAAGGGAATTAGTATCAGAATGGCAAGGGAGATCTATTGCCAGTTTGAAGAAAAGAGAGATATGCGCAGTGCTATGCTCTTTTTACAGCAATATAATATCACAGGAAATCTGGCAGTAAAAATTTATACGGAATACGGGCAGCGTATGTACGATATTCTGAAGGAGAACCCCTATCAATTGGCGGAGGATATTGCGGGTGTCGGCTTTAAAACTGCGGATGAGATTGCACGCAGGATTGGAATTGGAAGTGATTCTGATTATCGCATGAAGGCAGGTATTATGTATACCCTGCTTCAGGCCAGTGCGGATGGGCATGTATATTTGCCGGAGTATGCACTGCTGCAAATAGCGCAGACGATTCTGACAGCGGACGAGGAGTCAATTCGCAGACAGCTGACAAGCTTAAGTATTGAGAAGAAAATAGTAATAAAAGACGACGGTCCTGAGAAGCATATCTATTCCTCGGTCTATTATTATATGGAGCTGAATACTGCCCGCATGCTGCACGATTTGAATATACGATATGAGCTAAATCCGGAGGTGGTTCGTAAAAGGATCCGTTCCATTGAGCAGCAATTTGAGATTGAGCTTGACGATCAGCAAAGAACTGCAGTTGCTGAGGCGGCCGGTAATGGACTGCTGATTATCACCGGCGGACCGGGTACCGGTAAGACTACAACGATTAATACCATGATTAAATTCTTTGAGTCTGAGGGAATGGATATCCTTCTTGCAGCGCCCACCGGAAGAGCCGCTAAGAGGATGACGGAAACAACAGGCTATGAGGCCAAGACGATTCATCGTCTGTTGGAACTTAATAAGTTAATTGAGAATCAGGAAAATAAATATACCTTTAATCGAAATGAAAGTAATCCGCTGGAAACAGACGTGTTAATAATAGATGAGATGTCCATGGTAGATATCAGCCTGATGCATGCCCTGCTCAAGGCGGTATCAGTTGGAACAAGACTGATTCTGGTAGGGGATGTCAATCAGCTTCCCAGTGTTGGCCCTGGGAATGTTCTCAGGGATATCATCAATTCCCATCGCTTTCATGTGGTGAAGCTTACGAAGATATTTCGTCAGGCAGCGGACAGTGATATTATTGTCAATGCCCATAAGATCAATGATGGAGAGCAGATCAGACTGGATAATAAGAGCAGGGATTTCTTCTTCTTAAAAAGGGAAGCAGCGGATGTCATAGCCGCAGTGATGATTAATCTGATTAAAAATAAATTACCCAACTATGTGAAGGCAACCCCCTTTGACATACAGGTCTTAACCCCTATGCGTAAGGGTGAGCTTGGGGTGGAGAGATTAAACAAACTTCTTCAGCAGGCCCTAAATCCCCCCTCAAAGGACAAGCGTGAGAAGGAATACCACGAGACAATTTTCCGTGAAGGCGATAAGGTGATGCAGATTAAGAATAACTATCAGATCACCTGGGAGATCCGCAATGCTCTGGGTATTGCCACCCAGACAGGGGAAGGGGTATTTAACGGGGACGCGGGTATCATCCGGGAGATCAATCTTTTCTCAGAGCATCTGACGGTTGAGTTTGATGATAACAGGATGGTTGACTATACTTTTAACCAGCTTGACGAACTGGAGCTTGCCTATGCCGTAACCATTCATAAGTCCCAGGGAAGCGAATATCCTGCGGTGATCCTGCCTATTCTGGATGGGCCAAAACTTTTATTTAACCGTAACTTATTATATACCGCTGTTACCAGAGCCAAGAACTGCGTAGCAATTGTGGGCAGCGATACCATGGTGCAATTTATGATTGACAATAAAAACGAGCTGAACCGTTATTCAGGATTGAAGGATAGAATTCAGGAACTAAGCTAGTCATGGCATAAAATTGGCCTAATTTGGAATGATATCTTATAGAAGCTGCAATTCACGCGTTGATCATAGCTTTCTTTCATTGGAAATTTTTCTCGTGCTTTTTTATATAATATAGGGTATAATGAGAGAAAATGGTCAAATAGTAAGAAATTGGTGATGGGAGGAACTTGTCTTGTCAAACACAACATTGGTTATTATGGCAGCAGGTATGGGGAGCAGATATGGAGGCATCAAGCAATTGGAGCCTGTAGGTCCGGCCGGTGAGATTATTATGGATTACTCCATTTATGATGCGATCAGAGCTGGGTTTAATAAAATAGTTGTGATTATTCGTAAGGATATAGAAGAGGATTTTAAAGAGGTGATCGGTAACCGGATTGAGAAGATCCTTCCTGTACAGTATGTATTTCAGGAGCTTGATCAGCTGCCGGAGGGCTTTACAAAGCCGGCGGACAGGACAAAGCCCTGGGGAACCGGTCAGGCGGTGCTTTGCTGCAAGGATGTTGTGAAGGAACCCTTTGCAGTGATTAATGCAGATGATTATTACGGAAAAGAAGCCTTCCGTCTGGTTTATGAATTCCTGAATAATCAGTCTTACAAGGATAACCAATATTGCATGGCAGGCTTTATTCTTGGCAATACCTTAAGTGAGAATGGGGCGGTTACCCGTGGAGTATGCAAAGCCAATGAGGAGGGGCTATTGGTTGATATTGTAGAAACCTCCGGCATTGTTCCGGAAGGGGACCATGCAAAGGCTGTTAATGCTGCAGGCGAGGAGATTACCATTGATTTAAACAGTGTGGTATCCATGAATATGTGGGGCTTCAAACCGGGACTGTTTGAAGAACTGCACACAGGTTTTGTAAGATTTCTGTCAAAACTGCCTGTAAATGAACTTAAGAAAGAATATTTACTTCCGACAGTGGTAGGGGAACTGATCAAATCAGGCAAAGCTGAGGTCAGTGTATTAAAAACCTCCGACCGATGGTTTGGTGTTACCTATAAGGAAGATAAGGATGCGGTTGTAAAGTCCATTCGTGCCCTAATCGAACAGGGCTTATATCCGGCAAGCTTATACTAATCTTATATCAGCAAGCCTATACTTTTATATCCAACAAGCTTATACAAATTTAGATAAGATAATTACACAAGAGAAGGGGTTGGCCAATTGCTTCATGCAATACTTGATATAATCTATCCTGCCAGGTGTCCAATCTGCGAGGAAATTGTTCTTCCAAAGGGAATGAGGGTATGCAGCGCCTGTAAGGAGAAGCTTAAGTATATTATAGAGCCCAGATGCTTTCGCTGCAGCAAGCCCATTGAGCAGGAGGAAGAGGAATATTGCAGGGATTGCCAGCGTGGCCCCCATCATTTTGATCAAGGCTATGCAGTCTGGATATATGATGAAGCCATGAAGCGCTCGGTAGCAGGCTTTAAATATCGTGGTAAAAGGGAATACGCAAAGTTTTATACAGAGGAAGTTCTTCGCATCTATGGTACTTGGATAAAGAGACTTGCACCCGATGCGCTGGTACCTATTCCTATTCATAGCAGTAAATATGCTGAGCGGGGTTATAATCAGGCAGATATCCTGGCATGCGGAATAGGCAAAGAATTAGGTTTGCCAGTATTATCCAATCTTCTGATCAGATGTCGAAAAACACTTCCTCAGAAGACACTCAGTGATAAGGAACGATTTCAAAATCTGAAGACAGCATTTGAAATGAATAAAAAGAGATTAAATTCCTTCCAAAAGCAAATATCGAAGGTTTTATTAGTGGATGATATCTATACCACGGGCAGCACCATAGAAGCATGTGCCCAGGTATTGAAGTCCCATGGAATAAAGGAAGTTTATTTTATTGTACTTTGCATAGGAAAAGGGTTTTAGGAGGTATACAATATGGATGTTAGAAATTGTAAGGGTTGTGGGAAGCTGTTTAACTACCTGTCCGGGCCACCGCTTTGTCAGGCATGTATGCAGGCACTTGACCAAAAATTTGACGAGGTTAAGGAATATGTTTATGACCATCCCAAGGTTGATATGCAGGAGGTATCAGAGGTTTTCAATATACCGATCGCTCAGATCAGACAGTGGATCAGGGAGGAAAGGCTTGCATTTGCAGAGGATTCCTTAATCGGTCTGGAATGCGAAAGCTGTGGCACTTTGATCAAAACAGGTCGTTATTGTAAGAGCTGCAAAGAAAAGCTGGCAAAAGGGCTGACCAATCTATATCAGGAAGAAAAGGCACAGCCGGTTCTGAAAGTAAAAGACCACCACGATAAAGCAAATATGCGGTTCTTGGATAAAGGTGGAAATCGACGGGATTAAATTAATAGAGGCAGGGCCGTTACATACTGACGTTCTATGTCGACCCTTTGAGTAAAGCTTGAGTCAGGTATTATACCTGCTCAAGCTTTTTATGATGAAGACCTTCAGTTATGCAATCTATTATATTACTTACTGTTAATTGATTTAATTATTTATCTTGATGCCTTCCTCGGTAATCGTAATGGAGCCTTCCTTATATAGCTTTCCTATGGCTCTCTTGAAGGCATTTTTACTGATACCGAATTCCTCCTTGATCTTCTCTGGAGCGGTGTTGTCATTCATTGGCAGATACCCCTTGTTTGCTTTTAGTTTGTTAATAATCATTTCTGCATCTGCGTCCATCTGCACATGGGATTTCTCTCTTAAGCTCAGGGTCAGCTTTCCATCCTCACGTACATTGATCACTCTTGCAGTTACAGTATCACCAATTCTTATTTTTGTGAATATTTCGTTCTTTGGCAGCATGGCAGAGTATTGATTATCCACTGCTATAAATACTCCAAAGCTATCAATGGCATCATAGACAATACCGGTCACCATATCATCTTTTTTGTAAGGAGAGTTTGTGGCAAGCAGATGGTATACCTTCATAGTAGCACATAGCCGTTTGCTCTTATCCAGGTATAAGGTGACAAGCACCTGATCTCCTTCCTCCACCTTACGGGTCTGTTCTTTATAGGGAAGTAATAGGTCCTTCATCAATCCCCAATCCAGAAATGCACCGACCTTACTTACCTCTTTGACCTTCAATACAGCCAAACCACCGATGGTAAGCGGTACCTTTGCAGTTGTAGCAATTTCCCGATCTTCGGAGTCGCGGTATAAAAAGACCTCCAGGCTGTCCCCAACCATGGTTCCTTCCGGTACCTCCTTGATGGGGAGTAATATGGTATGCTCTCGTGTCTGGGCAGCAGCATTGCTCTCCCCCAGATATAAACCAAAATCAGTTCTTTTTACGACGGTAAGAGTCTGATATTTTCCTAATTCAATCATTTGCGTATCCTCTCTGTAATTTATTTATTCAATCCGTGAAATTCAATGATAGCATAAGGCTTTGCTGACAGGTCCGCAAGGACAACAGTATAGCCATCTGCTGTGTAAGCAATCAGTGGCAGGATCGTATCACCCAGAAGGGCCTGCCTTCTGTATTCCACTCTGACAGAGTCCACATAAAAATTATCAGGTAGATATTCCTGAGCCATCTTAATGTATTGCCCGTTATTTACATGATTATACGAATCTATATTTGATTTTATCACACGGAAGGTGTCTCTTGCTTCCAGCTGCCCAGGCAGCTCCAGCTTGCGTTTTGCAGGCTCCATGGGATAGGGTGCTTCCAGGATATAACCGCCATGATCTTCCGGAACTTTCAGGGGCTTTCCACTTTCAGTGTCCATGTATACCCAGAGGGAATCAGCAACTGCTACAAGCTTGTCCTGCTGGTTTTTCATTAAAAAATTGCGATAACCATAAAAGCCCTGAAAAGCATAAGGCCAGGTGCTTATAGTGATCTCATCCCCAAGTCGGGCCGGCTCCATAAGCTTTAAGTGCCAACTGTTTAAAAGCCATATGCGGTGATTTACATTCAGGTAATCCAAACCGCGTCCTATGTCCTCCGAATGGAAGGTAGAGCAATCCTGAAAGTAATTTATAATTGAAGCGGGATCCATACATCCCTTCTGATGATTTATTTCTGTATATCTGACTCTGCTGTTAAAACTGTACATCTATATGTCCTTTCCAGAACTTTCTTTTCCTACTGTGAAGAGTATACCATTAAACTTTCATTTATAATAGTATTTTTTCAACATTGGGGATAAATTTCGATTTCACCGAAAAATAGTGGAATTATAATTTTATATTTGCTATAATAAGCTTGTTATGAAGGAGGGATCATTCATTTTGGACTCGATTGAGTATTATGATAAGAACGCAGCCGAGTATTTTGAACAAACGGTTAATATTGATATGAGTGAGTGGTGGGAACTTTTCACCGCCCGGCTGCCGGAGGGAGCCAGTATCCTGGATCTGGGTTGTGGCTCAGGAAGGGACAGTGCATACTTTATTTCCCGTGGCTATGATGTGACTGCGATGGATGCATCAGATGAAATGTGTAGCTTAGCAAGCATACATATAGGTCAGGATGTATTGAAACTATCATTTGCTGAGATTGACTTTAAAGAAGTATTTGACGGAATTTGGGCTTGCGCGTCATTGCTGCATGTCCCTGGCGATGAGATAGAAGATGTTTTCACTAAAGTGATAAACAGTTTAAAAATAAACGGTATTTTGTATATGTCCTTCTATTATGGAGATCATGAGGGAGAACGAGATGGCCGGTATTATAAGAATTACCGGACCAAAGCCTTGAAGGAACTCATTGGACACCATCCGGAGCTTGAGATTATTGAGATCAATAAATGTGCAGATGCAAGACCGGATGTGGATCGAGAATGGATATATGCATTGGTTAGAAAAGTAGCAGTTGAATAGGTCATGGGCTGTCGTGTATACGGCAGCCTGTTTTTATCATGTAGGAAATTTCAGCTGATATTCCTTGTGTCCTTGTATCCTTTCAAGCATAACAGAGAATTCTAACATTGTGATCTTGTTACTGAAAAGCCATTGCCTTTACAATAAAATTGAAATGTATTATTATGATTATAAAACACGCATGCAAATGTTGATGCGTAGTGTTTTATATGGAAGGAAATGCAGCCATCTTTTGAAGGAGGAATAACTATGATTTATGATGTAATCATCATCGGTTCAGGACCAGCTGGTCTGGCAGCAGCAATTTATGCCAAGAGAGCCGAGTTAAGTGTGATTGTGATTGAGAAGGCCGGATTAAGCGGCGGTCAGATTATAAATACCTACGAAGTTGATAATTATCCGGGAACACCAGGGATCAGCGGCTTTGAGCTCAGTACCAAATTCCGCGAGCACGCAGATAAATTAAACACGGAATTTGTGGACGGTGAAGTAACCGATTTTAACTTAGAAGGTGATCTGAAGGTGGTTACCCTGGAGGACGGAAGAGAATTTCGTGCAAAGTCGGTAGTGATTGCAGCAGGTGGTGCACCTAGACATTTAGGTGTGGAAGGAGAAGAGAAACTGGCCGGAATGGGAGTATCTTACTGCGCAACCTGTGATGGTGCATTTTTCAAGAATAAGACGGTTGCTGTTGTTGGCGGCGGCGATGTTGCGGTGGAGGATGCAATCTTCCTTGCCCGACTCTGCAAGCAGGTATATGTAATACACAGAAGGGATCAGTTCCGTGCCGCTAAGAGCTCTTCTGCTAAATTAATGGCACTTGAGAATGTAAAAATCCTGTGGGATAGTGTTGTTACCCAAATTAAAGGTGATGAAAAGGTAAACTCTATTGAAGTCAGAAATGTTAAGACGGAAGAAGTCACCGACCTTGAAGTTGCCGGTATTTTTATTGCAGTAGGTTACCTTCCGAATTCCGAAGTTTATAAGAAGGTGGTTGCAACAGACGAGGCCGGATATATCAAGGCAGGGGAAAGCTGTGAAACCAATGTTCCGGGTATTTTTGCCGCCGGAGACATCCGGACCAAGGAGCTGAGACAGATAATCACCGCAGCCTCTGACGGAGCAAATGCGATTACAGCAGTAGAAAAATATTTAAACAGTTTAGAGTAAGGAAAAACATGGCAAAATTCTTACAAATACCTTAAAATAAGACTTTTTAATAGAAAATAAAACCAAATTTATTAGTGTTTATTCTTGAATAATGTTGACACTATGTGGCATTTTTGCTATAATGACCTCAACGGTTGTAACAATTTCGTAATAATTAACGAGTGAAGGGTGGTTTGTCAACGTCCTGTCATTTTGAACGAATGCGAAGGCGTGCGTGGGAGGTTATATACATGAGAAGAAGTAAGGCTTTGAAGACAGCTTTAATTATTGCTTCGGCCACATTATATATTACAATACCAGCAGCAACTGCTAAGGCTGAAACCATTCAGACAGAGCAGGGTGTAGCTGGTTTTGCTTATTTATTGGATCAATACTATGCATCAGCTGCAGGCAATAAAGCGGAAGCCGATGCAAAATTAATTAATATCTTAAAGACAGAGATTATATCACCCTATGCCAATCTGGGTGTGTCAAAAGCGGATAATTATGTGAATGTAAGAAAAAGCCCTACTACGGACAGTGAAGTTGTTGGTAAACTATATCGTGGTTGTGCAGCAGATATTCTGGAATACCTGGACGGCGGCTGGGTGAAGATTGAATCAGGCGACGTTAAGGGATACATAGCACAAGATTTCCTGGCCATCGGTAAAGATGCCGAAGACATGGTAGATGAGTATGCATCGCAATATGCAACTGTGAATACACAGACCCTGAGAGTAAGGGAGCAGAGCGATATCAATTCAAAGATCCTTACCCTGATTCCGGGGGGTGAAACCTATCCGGTTAAGAAAAATTATGGTGATTGGGTAGAATTGATTCTTGGTGCAGACGAAGATACCGGTGGGGATTTCACAGGCTTTGTATCGGCAGATTATGTTGATATTAAGGTTGAATTTAAGTTTGCTATTTCCATAGAAGAAGAGCAGAGACGTATACGGGAGCAGCAGGAAGCAGAACGGGCTGAGGCAGAACGCAAAGCAAAGCTTGCCGCAGAAGAAGCAAGGAGAAAGGAAGAAGAAAGGAAGGCTCAGCAGGCAAAGAATAATTCTTCAAAGAGCAATTCATCCTCCGGTTCCTCCAGCTCTGCTCCCTCAAAACCCTCCGCCTCCAGTTCATCCTTATCAGGACTGCGGAATGAGATTATTACATATGCGCAAAAGTTTGTCGGTAATCCTTATAAATGGGGTGGCGAAAGTTTGACGAACGGAGCAGATTGCTCCGGTTTTGTACAAGCTATCTATGCCGACTTTGGCTATCGCATTCCCAGAACCTCCAGAGAACAGGCAGCCGGAGCAGGTAAGCAGGTTAGCGAATCTGAAATGCTGCCGGGTGATTTGGTCTTCTATACTAATAGCAGCGGAGTAGTAAACCATGTGGCTATGTATATCGGTAACGGAATGATTGTCCATGCGGCTAACTCCCGTCAGGGTATTATACGTTCTAATGTTAAGTACAGGGATATTTATCGAGTAAGAAGAGTTGTATATTAATAAAATAGTAACAGGACCCTTGATCAGGGTCCTGTTTTATTTTGTCTACAATTATAGCTGCAAAGCCTCTGTATGAAAGATTCACAGTTTCTGCACTATTTTGTCGATAGATTTTGGCTTGGATACATAAGAAGTCAGAAAAAAATGTTGATAAATATGGAAATAAATGTTAATATTAATCCTGTAACAATAACTT
>JAJUHH010000065.1 GCA_029267975.1 Clostridiales bacterium | reverse complement strand
TCTTCTGATATTCCAATGCCTTCATCTCTGATGTTAAATATCAGCGAAGCACCTACTATCTTCGTTGTAATCCAGATGGTACACTCTTTCCTTGAATACTTAATGGCATTGTCAATCAGGTTCGTCCATAGCTGAAAGAGTAAATCATAATTGCTTACAATGCTACACTTCTCTAAATCTAATTCATATTGTATCTCCCGATCAGACCACTTTTCCCCTAAGAGAATAATACAACGTCTAATCTGTTCATCCACTTTTACCTCTTGTGTCAGATCCACGATATTCTGATGATCAAGTCTAGACATTTGAAGCATATTTTCATTGATTCGGGAAAGTCTCTGAGCTTCTTGGTAAATATAAGTAAGGTATTCTTTTTGCTCCTCTTCACTAAGCCCACCATCTAAAAGCATCTCGGAAAATCCAACAATTGCGGCTACAGGAGTCTTAATTTCATGGGCTACATTACTCATAAAATCCTTCCTCATGTAATCCATGCCACCTAATTCCCGCGTCATTTTATTAAAATTATCCGCCATGACAGAAATCTCATCATAATTTCCATCTCTCTGATGCTTTCGGTGTATGTCGCTAAATGATAGTTGAACAGAAAAGTCTCCATCTGCCACCTTCTGCATGCCTTCGCTTATTTTAGTAATCGGATTGGTTACATAGGAGGCTGAATGCCATAGGGCAATACCGCCTATTATCATGGTTATGGCACAGGTAGTAAGACTCATGAGTAACACAACCTTACCTGTAGTGGGCCCATCATAGTAATAAGAGAAACCTATAAATACGATAAAATAAGCAACTAAGCAGGATGCGCAGAGTATTAAGATAGATGCAATGGCAAGTTTAAACCGTAGGGATACTTTATACTTTCGATTTTTCGTCTTTGTCATAGGATCTACAAATCCTTTCCCAGTAACTTTGATTTATATCCTAACCCTCGAATCGTCACTATTTCAAAATCAGCACAATTTTCAAATTTCCTGCGAAGTTTCTTAATATGAGAATCGATGGTGCGATCGTCCACATCCGTATCCATCCCCCATATTTCATCCATAAGCTCTTGTCTTGTAAAGATCTTGTTGGGATTACTCAAGAGTTTGAACAAGAGATAGAACTCCTTAGGGGGCATTTCAAATATCTCCTCATTAATCTTAACTGTCAGCGCATTGTAATCGAGAAGGGTATTGCCTATTACAAGCTTTTTCTCATTTGCAATCTGAGCCCTTCTTAATAATGCCTTTACACGAAGTACCATTTCTCTCAAGCTAATCGGCTTAATCATATAATCGTCGGTACCGGCACGAAATCCTTTTTCCATGTCCTCAAGGCTATTTTTTGCTGTTATCATTAAGATCGGAATTGTATAATCAGCATCTCTGAGTTCCCTCGTTAATTGATATCCATTCATCCTTGGCATCATGATATCACTGATAATCAGATCAATATGTTCTTTATCCAGCAGGTCTAACGCCTGCTCTCCATCAAATGCCGAAAATACACGATAGGACTCCTGTTTTAATTTAGCACATATCATCTTATTTAATGTTTCATCATCTTCAACAACAAGAATGGAGAACATGCGATCACCTACTTTTTATCTATTGATTTACTACCTTTTTCAGGCCGGCATTTTCAAGTCTATATATTACATCCACTAAGTCCAATACTCTTTCATCATGAGTTACCATAATAGCTGCTTTTTGATGTTTCTTAACTTCCTTCTTAATCAACTCCACTACCTGTCTGCCTCTGGCTCCATCCAAGCTGGCTGTGGGCTCATCTGCGAGTATAATATCCGGATCATTCATAAATGCTCTTGCAATTGCAACACGTTGTTTCTCTCCGCCGGACATCTTAGCAGGGAATTTATCAGCGCATTCTGCTAGTCCAAGATCCGCAAGCATATCCTCTGCTCTTAAATCTGATTTGCCATTATTTTTATTCATTTTTTGAACCAGTGTTAACTGTTCTTTGGCAGTTAAGAATGGTAGTAAATGATGACTTTGAAAGATGAATCCTATCTTTTCCCTACGAATTTTAACCAGCTTCTTCTTGTTTTTCTTACCTAGTTCAGTACCACCTACCATAACGCTGCCATCACTTGGTGATAGTAAGGCACCTGAGATGGACAAAAAGGTACTTTTACCTGAGCCGGAAGGACCAACAATTGCGACAAACTCACCCGGCTTTACCTCAAGGGAGATATTATTAAGAATATTATTCTCTCCTTCTCCATCCTGATATGACTTAGATATATTATTAAGCTCTAATGCATTTTTCATTATTCATTTCCTCCTATTATAACCATCGGATCAACTTTTGCAACTTTTCGAACGGATACCAAACTGGTAAATAAAGAAATCACTATAAAAACAACGGATATGATTATCACCATTGGTGTTTTAAGAAAGAATGGCATACTGCTCGGAAGCATGGAAGCCATACCAACTGAAAGAAGGTTACCAATGACTACACCAATGAGAGAAAGAATAAAAACCTGACTCATAATGTATCCTGTGATCTCTGACATTTTCATTCCTATGGCTTTTAAGACTCCAAACTGTTTTTGCTTCTGTATGGTAATTACATAGAAAAATACACCTAATACTGCAGCTGAGATGACCACCAGAACCCAAAGGATCATTTTAATCGTTAATTGCTCGGCAGCATATCCAGGCAGATTATTAATGATCGTGGCCTTATCAACAACTTCCAATCCCTTTATATTGATCTTCTCAATATCGGAACCTTGTACCGCAATTGCATTATACTTCTCTACATAGGATGAATTTATTTCTTGATTAAGCGTTGTGAATGTATCTGCTCCGATAAAACCTACCGGTGAATGACCATATAACTCATCTTTTGTAAATCCTACTACTGTTAATTTAATACCTGTTACAGAATCCTCTATAACATCACCTATGACAATATCCTGCTCTTGAAAGGAATCATCCAGTACCACGGGGTTCTCCGCCTTGGCATTTACTAATCCCTCTCCTTCTGTTATATCAGGGTTTAAGAAACCGTTTGGATCAATTGCAAAATAAGTAATATCTAATTTCTTCTCATCCTTAAAGGTATTAACATTTGATCTTTTTATATTTAGACTTGTTACCTGATCATTCGTCATAGATGCGGTTTTCTCCAACATTTCTTTATCTATCTTAGAAGTGGCGATTAACTTCTCTGCATCGGTACTAATAACGAAGTACTCTGCATCCGTCTTATCGATTGATGCGCTTATGGCATCTCCTAATCCATTGGCGAGGCCCGATAAGAATACCACCATAAAGATCATCAAAATCAAGATACCCTCAATTAATATATATTTTGTTTTACTGTGCCTAATCTCTTTCCATGCTAAGTTCATAACTTACCTCTTTCCTTCTATCTATCATCTTTCTCATGTGACAATATTTTTTACAGCTGTAATCATTATCGATGTAAATAAATTAATTCATGAATGTGACCTGAATATGACCAAAGATTAAAATAGTACCCAGTCGGGAACCATGTTCAGCCACAGCGCTGGGTGAGCCCATTAAAAAGCTCAGCTTCTTGGATAAAAGAAAAGGCGAAGTGGAACTATCCACCTCGCCATCAAGTTTAACTACACTCTTCGTCCCTCTTCCTTCCCATGGCCCGTACCGCCATGATCACAAGGACGGTACCGGCGATAGACAAGGCGATGACACATTGCATCATCTTATCCGCGCCATAAGCATCCAGAATTCGTCCCCCTGCAAAGTTGGCACATATACCGCTGATGGCAGTCGCACTTGCAAGATAAGCCTGACCCTTCACTTTATCTCTTTCCTCCATGATTTGCGCCACATAGTATACAGAGGCAGGCGTGAACAAAGCGTAGCCGAATAAGTTTAGGACCTGCATAAGGTATACACCGGTCATATCAGGTACAAGGAGAAACCCGATTGCCTTCAGGGTAAAGAATAGAATCGATATCTGGATTAACCGGCTACAATTCACCTTGCGGCTCAGCCTGGCAAAGCCGACCATCATCGGAACTTCAAGGACAGCGCCAATGGATGCTGTCATGCCCAGACTGGCACTATCACCGCCTTTGGTCATAATAATCTGTAGCAAATATGTCTGGAGTGAGGAATGGTTTAGAAATATCATTGAGACTCCCACCAGGAAAATCATAAAACTACTGTTTCTTCGAATGAAATCTGACATCCTTACTGCCTGCACCACTTCCTTGGCAGTTACCACAGTATCTGAATGGGCAGCATTCTTGGGAAGCCGATAAGTAGCTACAAAGAACAAGATTCCTGCAAATGTCAGGATATTAAACCATGGAATTATATCAGCAGAAAAGTGTGCAGCTACTCTGCCGATGACGGCGGTGAGTACGGCATACATAATTGAACCCGCTGCTCGCGCCACTCCATAATTAACCGTGATACCCCACTTCTGGTATAAGAAGTTCATTGAGCTGATCAAAGGGGTCATTGCGAATGTGACCACCATAATTGCTACATAGTTGATGGCTGTCATAAGCCTTCCAGAAGGAATGATACAAAGCATAAGTGACAGCGTGATCACCATAATTGAAAATGCTGCGGTCATAGCTCGTATGGAGAATATCCTGTATCTATCTGCCAGATTTCCTATCACCAGTTGTAAAATGACCGAGCCAATACTGCCCAGTGAGATTAATGTCCCAATCTGTGAATTGGTGAAACCTTTATAGAGCAAAAATACAGAGGCAAACGCCCCAATCGGTGCCAATGCCCCGAAATACATTCCCTGTATACCAGCATATTTTGCTGTTAACGTATTTTGGACTTGAATGGAAGTACCTCTTCTAACCATAATTCCCTCTCCCCTCAAACAAGCAATGAGAGAATCAAACTCCCTTGCTATCTTTAAATCAACTTCATCTTCTGTAGCGCCCAGAATTTGGCATAGATATGATTATTATAACGAGGATGTGCTCTTGAATCCGTAAGGAAAGCGGCATATAATATAACAAAAACGACAAATTGGGGTGAGACTCTTGAAGGAGGTTACAGATAAGTACGGCAGAGAGCTGCTCAAACACGGCTCCTTGGATTTTCCTTGCGGCGCAGGCCAAACAATAAATGAGGGTTATCCCTGGCACTGGCATGAAGAGCTGGAATTGATTTATATTACAAAAGGCTGTGTGACTGTTGCCGCAGCAGAGCGGCGACATCTTCTATATGCAGGGGATGGCATTGTGATTAATGTGAATGTGCCACATGCTTTATTCCCATATGGGAATTCTGAATATTACGAAAACGTCGTAATCTGCCATCCACGCCTGATCTATGGAAGCAGGGATAGCGTGCTCTGGGGAAGTTATGTCAGCAAGTATTTGCAATGTGAAGCCCTGAAGGGAATTCCCTTATATCATCAGGTCGATTGGCAGAAAGATGCGGCAGAGAGAATTCTTAAAGTATGGAAACTATGCCGTGAAAAACCTTCCATGTATGAATTTGCTGTACGCGAAGAGCTGACAAGGCTTTTTATGATCCTATGGGAGCATTATCATGAACAGGCTAGCGGGTCATCAAAATCAGTCCAACGAAAAACGGATCAGGTAAAGGACATGATGCGCTTTCTGGAAACGCATATACGTGATGAGATCTCCTTGAAACAATTGGCGGATTATGCGCACCTTTCGGAAAGGGAATGCCAGCGAAAGTTTCTATCTTACATAGGCACAACACCCATGCAATACCTGAATCAGATCAGGCTTGCATACGCAGCCGATCTGCTGAGGGAAGGGCGCGCCAGCATTACGGAAGTTTGTTATCAGTGCGGCTTTCAAAGCCCCAGCTATTTTTCAAAAAAATTTCGTCAGAGGTACGGAACTACACCCCGCCAGTATCAAAATGATCGTAAATAGTTTCAGCTTCTAACTGATAGACAAAAGCTCTAATTAATTTAATGAAGTCAAAATAGATAATATGGCTTATTATGTCTGAAAATGTAGAATTTTCTTGCTTTTTATTGTATAATAGACAGTATTGACAGCTTTGTGAAATACTAAATCATTAACATCTGGAGGGACTGCCTATGATAAAGCAAGGACTGATAAGCACAAGTGATGAAATTGCAAACAAATTTACAACAAATATTTTACTTTTTACAACGATAGCTTTTCCTATATTAATTTTTCTTGGATGGATTGATGTCTTCCCTTTTGATATCGTTAAGCTATGTATATACTGCCTAATTGGAACAGTAGGTTCTGTCTCTCCTTTTATACTAAGAAAACTGGGTGTTAATCAAAGCTTTTTAAAATACTATGTCATCGTCATGTCTGGGGTGACCGTAGGTGCACTCAATCTCAACTACCAGGTAGGTATTTACATGACTTTAATATTACCTATGGCTATAAGTTGTATTTATTTTGACAAAAAGCTTACCCTGGTGGCTGCCGGCGTACAGATCGTAATTACTATTGTTACAAATTATCCCAGAATAACATCAAATCCTTTATATTCTGATGATCCGATTGGCAATTACATCGCTATATCAGCCGGCCAGCTCATTGAAGCTTTTATTCTTTCTGTGATTTTCATAAGGATCGCTAAGAGAACAAGAAGCATTCTTAATAGATTATCAAGTTCAGAAAAGCAATCACAAAAATATATCAATCAGCTGCAAGATATTATGCATCGTTCTAAGAATGCTTCAGAAACACTATCGACTTCTGTAAAACAGCTTTTACAGTCAATCGAGCAAACTACTCTTTCAACTGCGAATATTAACCATAATGCAGATAATGCTTCTATCGGCTGCGAACAGAATTTACGATACATAGAAAATACCAATACTACTGTTGCCAATATATCGGACACTCTTGAATCCATCTCAGCTAAAACTCAGAAATTATCTGAAATATCGCAAGATACAACTGCAGCAACGGAAGAAAACGAAAAGATAAATTAACCAAACCATAAGCTACATGGAAGAAATTGAATTGTCTACAAAGCAAAATAAAGATATTATCAACAGATTAAGTCTGAGATCAGACGAAATTGGCAGAATTATTGAGATTATTACTGCTATTACAGAGCAAACCAATCTTCTGGCACTCAATGCAGCAATTGAATCTGCAAGAGCCGGGGAACATGGTAAAGGCTTTACCGTTGTATCTGATGAAATCAGGAAGCTTGCAGAAAAATCATCAACTGCAGCGAAGGATATTTCAAATCTCATAAGTCAGATACAAGATGATACGACTAAGGCAGTGAATTCTATAGACCAAAGTTCTGAAACTATTAAATCTGGGATTAATTTAGTTAAAAATGTAGGTGAAACTTTCGAAAAATTAAAAAGCCTACAAGAAACTTCTAATCAGGAAATTAGGGAGATAACAAAGAACAGTAATCGAAGTTCAAAATATGGACGTGAAATTGCCGAAGTTATGTCCAACACAAAGTCCAATACGTCTACATCACTTGAGCAAATAAAATCAATTGCCTCGGATACATCCGTTCAGTCATCAATGATGCAGGAAATCTTATCATCATTTAACATCATCAATAATACTGCTGATGATCTGCTAAATTTAAGTAAGGGCGTTAACCTCTGATCTTAACACACGAACAAATAAGTGAATCAGTAACTGATCCACTTGTCATGAATAAAACTCCGTGAAGATAGGCTTTGCTAATTCACGGAGTTTCTTATTGCTAGATTATCAGGATAAATGTGAGAACTTCTGTAGCTTTAAATAAAAGTACAATGAATATGTACGAATAGCTTGCTTCATCTCTTAATCAATGATATATACATTGGAATGTTTAAAATACTCATGGCCAACGGAATCTTTATAAACACTGATTGAGGACGCATAAGCCCATGTAAATGCTCCATCTTTAAGATATTCTAGGCTCTTTGGTACGGTTAAATGTCCAAAATCGCAAAAGGCAAAGGCCCAGTATCCTATACTTTTCAAGCCCTCAGGTAAGCCTATTCCTTCCCAGGATTCACAACCTTTAAACGCATTATCTCCTATATGCTCCAGTCCCTTTGGCAAGGGCATCTCTTTTATATTACTGCAGCCCTCAAAAGTACTCGCAGGAATTACGCGAATCCCCTCAGGTATATCCATCTTTACTAAGCTGACACAATCCTTAAATGCACAGGCACCGATATCGGTTAATGCTTTCGGTAAATTAATTTTTGCCAGACTGCTGCAGCTACTGAATGCATTGGCGGAAATCGTGCTTAAACCTGCCGGTAATATAACCTCCTCTAAGCTGCTGCAGCCGGCAAAGGTGTCGTGTTCTATGGTACTGATGCCCTCCGGAATAACTATTTTTATTAAGCTGCTACAGCCGCTAAATGCTTCCTCGCCAATGGTGGCCAGTCCATCAGGTAACTTTATGTTAGTCAGGCTGGTGCAATCTTTAAAGGCAGAGCTTCCTATACTAGCTAATTTATCAGGTAACTCTATCTCTGTTAGACTGGTACAGCCTTCAAAGGCAGAATATTCGATATCGGTTAATTCTTCAGGTAAATTTACCTTGCTTAAGCTGCTGCAGCCGGCAAAGGTTCTGTTTTCTATGGCAGTAATTTCTTTGGGCAAATCAATCTCTGTTAAGCTTGTGCAATTAAGGAAGGCCCCGTAGCCTATTTTCTTCACTCCATTCGGCAGTTCAATCTTTGAAAGATCCGTATTTGCCAGCAGACCGTCCGCTATACTGCTTAATCCTTCAGGAAGTCTTATTTCACTAAGATTACTGCATCCATAAAAGACTCCCTCTCCCAGACTTAGCAAACCATCAGCCAGGCTTAACGTAGTAAATCCACAACTGCTAAAAGCATACTTTCCCAGCTCTTTCAAGCTATTAGGAAAATCTATATCGCTTAACTGACTGCAGCCATCAAATGCATAATCTCCAATACTGATCAATCCTTCAGGCAAATTAATCTCTTTCAGATTAGTACAATTTGAAAAGGCATTATCACCTATGGTATTCAAGCTGTGAGGTAAAACCACCTTTTCCAGCTTCTCTTCATTTTCAAAGATATTACTTCCTAGTGCAGTTACTTCTAACCAATATATTTTTTCAGGGATCTCTACGGTTTTACCACAGAACCAGTGGTATGCTTGCAGGGTACCATCCATCTTCATGCCTGTTAGCAGGCAAAACTTTTTCAAATTAAAGACAAGCAAAATGATAATAGGCAAAGCAATTATTCCTATCATATTACGTCTTCTCTTTGCTTTCTTTAATGCATCGGCATTCCTCTTTTTATGCTCCTTCTTTAATCTTTTACATTGTTCTTTTTTTATCTTGGAATCTTTATAATCCCCTAACTCCTTAAAGAGTCGTATTGGTCTGTCATAATAAGTAGAGCTATTCATGCACATAACAGCTTCTCTGTATTTTTGTTCGGTTAAAGCATCCTCACATTGCCGCAGAAGATCATTTGAATCCTTATAATCTCTTAATTCTTGGCTTTTTAAGCTACTGATAGCTAATAAAGTATAAGTATATTCGTTTTTCTTTATATTTTTAATAGCCTGCTGATACATTTCTTCAATTTTATCCGTTTCTTTGATAGTTCGCTTTTGTAATTGTTCCTCCATAAGCAGATTCCTCCGTAAAATATTCGTCAGCTATATACTTGGTGCAGAATTGTAATAGAGCGGTACGCTTATTTACCTATTCCCTTATTTACTTCACATTTCTTTAACTATTATACTATATTGTTTTAATTGTGTAAACAAATGGCAAATTAATAAACCATGCAAATCTCCTTAAAATATGATTAAAGGGGTGGGCAAAGGCAATGAAAGATTTATTAGGCAACATTGCAATCCATAGCAAATCGGAGTAGAATTAATACAATATCAGCATCATATCAAGCTCTTTTGGGCTATAGGATTTTTACCCGGATGCATGCTGATGATGAAATTATTCAAAAGATGAAATAAACCACAAAAGGAAGATACTACGATGCAGCAAAAACTATATGAACTATCAAAAGAAAAAGCAATCCATACCATATGGCTTATGTCGGATCTTCAGCAGTCGGATCCTCTCCAGGCCAAACAATGCCTTACCACTGCGATGTCGGATTATCATCAACTAGGCGACTCCGCCGATCTGATCTGTTATCTTGGGGATTCCGTAGAATCCCATAATTTAATGCATCTGAAGGAAATGACTGCTATGCAGGTTGAGGCATTTGACCAGCTAAACATTCCCTTATGCTACGTGACCGGTAACCATGATTATGATTATTCAAACCACTACCCGGAGCAAAAACCATGTATGCCATTTTATGATGCTGTACGCCAGAAGAAGAACTGGCATACGACCAAGAATTGTGATGACTTTTATTTTAAATATAAACTTGGAGAATACACTATCT
>JAJUHH010000064.1 GCA_029267975.1 Clostridiales bacterium | reverse complement strand
TGTTCTCCACCCTGCCCACCCTTGCTGTCGATAAAAACAGGACCATCTGGGCGGTAGACGGGGATAAGGGTTATCTGCAATCCTTCAAGCCTACAGAATATGCACTGATGGTTTACGATTCTATCGGACTCTATGAGAAGGGTCTGTATGAGGAAGCTTTGACCCAGTGGAATAAGGTTCTGAGGTTAAATCAAATGTCCGTACTGGCCCACAGCGGTGTTGGCAAAGCATACCTTCATGCGGAGCATTATGTGGAGGCCATGGAGCATTTTAAGGTATCCGGCGACCGTGAATTCTATTCTCAGGCTTACTGGGAGGTTCGCAACAACTGGATTCAGAGCAACATGGCTTACTTTGTAATATTGATCGCTCTTCTTTGGCTGACTTTGTTCCTGATCAAGCACTTTGATAAAAAGAAGCGGGTGCGTAAGGCGATACGGCAGTTTAGGGGTAGGCTGTCAGAGGTTCCTGTACTTGGGGATGTGCTTTATTCCCTGCGTATTCCACGACATCCCATTGACCGCTATTATGATATCCGGGTGAAGCGTGAGGGAACGGTTGCTGCTGCGACAATATTGTATCTGCTGCTGTTTGTCATCTTCATGGTATATACCATAGGCAAAGGCTTTATTTATCAATACCGCTCGGTGGAGGATATGGATATTAACTCCATAGTGGTTGGATTTTTCCTAATCATTGGCCTCTTTATTCTCTGCAATTATCTGGTGACATCCATTAAGGATGGAGATGGCAGCTTTGAACAGGTCTTTATGATACCGGCCTATGGCAGTGTTCCCCTCATGGCAGCTTTGGCAATTATTACGGTGATGTCTTACTTCCTTACCTATAACGAAGCATTTCTGCTGACGGTAATACTATTGATCGGTATTGTCTGGACAGTAGTCAGCATATTTGTGGGTCTGATGACGGTACATGATTATAGCTTTAAGGAGACAGTGGTCAGCCTGATCATTACCTTTGTGTTTATGATCATTGCTGTTATTGTTGCACTGGTCATCATTATTATGTGGGATCAGCTATGGCAGTTCCTGCTGACCTTGGGAAAGGAGGCGACGCGTAATGTACTTCATTAAAAAACGATGGTATCTTTTGCCGTTAATAGTTCTGCTGATCGCAGGAGCTGTATCTGCTGGCAGTGCAGGAGCAGCATACCTGGCAACCAACCGGGACACGAAGCTGCCTCCGGACAAAGTTACCTATGATATCGTGAATACGGACGAATTTGAGAAGATCCATGAGACAAATACCATGGTTTATTATTACCGGGAGGACCGGGATGTCTTTGCCATCTATGATAAACGAAACGGCTATACCTGGAAGACAGGTCTTGATATTCCTTTTGGCTCAGTCATCAATCAGCAGGTAATGGATGCTGAGACCAAGGAAGAGGCAAAGGAGCTGGCGATTCCCATAGAAGAGGGAATGAATACCTCCTATACCGCCATCTCCAATTCTATTCTGACCGTAGAATACTATGAGGAGGGTACCATTAAGAACATTTCCTCCGCAGCAAAGGATATGGTGGAATCGGAACTGGTTACCCTTAATGATAATCCTGCTACCCGCAGGCTGGACGTGAATTTTATGAATCTTGAGGTGAAGGTAAAGGTATATATCACCTTGGAGGAGGATTCCATACGCTATCAGATCAAGCGGGAGGATATTACGGGTAAGGGCACAGGTGATGTTTTAGCACTTTTAATTACTCCCTTCTTAGGAGCCAGCGGTGGTAAGACAAAGTATTATAATCCTGAGACCGAGATGTATGACATTATAGAAGATAAGTACATGGTACCTGGCTATATCTTTGTTCCTGACGGCAGTGGGGCACTGATGCGCTTTCAGAATAACAATGCCTCCTTCTCTATGTATTACGGGGATGTCTATGGGCCCGATCCGGCACAAAGAGAATATTTTGATGAGATCTTAATGGATACGGTACCCCTTAAGAATCCGCTAATGCCGGTATTCGGCGTAGCTCACGGCAACGGCCAGGCTGCCTTTGTGGCCTACGCAGACAGCGGCGCGGAATATATGCAGATCGCTGTAAGACCGGAAGAGAATCTTACAAATTACAATTATGTCTATCCCAGATTTGTCTATAACGTGAAGTACTGGCAGGTATACAACCGAAGGGGAGACGGATATTTTACCCTGATGGATACACCGAACCGGTTTGATATTGATATGACCTATACCTTCCTCTCAGGAGACGGTTCTGACGGAAGTCCTGCCGCGGATTATACAGGCATGGCCGCCACTTACCGCAAGCACCTGTTAGAGCAGGGAATATTGACACCACAGCCGGCTGAGGAAGCAAAAGACCTTCCCATCCGCCTGGACTTTATTATGTCCGACATGAAAAAGGGAGTTGTGGGCATGGATGAAGTGGTGGTTACAAGTGCAGAGGATGTAGGAAATATTTTAAGAGAAGTAAAAGATGAGTTGGGTATTACTAATATAAATGCAGGTCTGTACGGTTGGCAGCAGGGTGGGGAGACCCTTGCCAAGCCGGATTCAGCAAATTATTATAGGGAGATCGGAAGCAAGAAAGACTTCCAGGAGTTAATCACAGAATTTGCAAAGCAGAACATTGATGTGTCTCTGGCAAGGGATTATACCATCATTAACAGAGAGATGTTAAATTATTATTCCAATGCGGCCCGGCACGTCAACTCCTGGTATCTGGAGCTGAATAAAATGATTCTGCTTCCGGATAATACTCCGGTCTACCTTTACAGCTATGCAACACCCGAACGGAGTGTAAAGTGGTTCGAGACCCAGAAAAAGCGTCAGTCAGAATATGCACAGTCCATGACAGTGAAGGGTATGTCAAATATTCTGACCAGTAATTATGACAGTGACGGTGTGATAAGCACGGTATCAGAGGCAATTACATTATTTCAGAATACCTTTGAGCAGGCGAATAAGGAGCTAAAGCTGAACTTTGAGGCACCCAATATGTATCTGTGGAAGTACACGGACCGTTTCCTGCAAAGCCCGGTTAGCAATTCCCAGTATGTATTTGAGACGGATGCGGTACCTTTCCTGCAGATGGTATTACATGGCACCATGGAGGTATATGCCCCTTATGCCAATTTCTCCTTCTATACCCAGAAGGATATTTTAAGAATGATTGATTATAATGTGTCACCATCCTTCATCCTGTCCAAGGAGCCTTCCCATATGCTTGATTCTACTCCTTCGGCAGACTTATATTCTACGGAATATGCTCAGTATAAGGAGTTGATCGCTAAGGTATATAGGCAGATCAATGAGGTGCTCAGTCAGGTATCGGGCTATGAATGGAGTGGAAGAACCGTAGTGGAGAATGGTGTAATTGCGAATCACTATCAAAAGGACGGCATGGAGAAGAAGATTATCATCAATTATACAGAGGATCCTGTAACCGTGGATGAAATCCCGGTAGCACCTCTTAGTGCGAAAGTGATAGTAGTAAAGGAGGTGCAATAGATGGGTAAGCAAGGTAAAGTTCGAGGAAAGAAAAGAAAGATAACCTCCTTTCAGAAAAGGCAGAATAAATACGGATATCTGTTTATGCTGCCCTGGATTATCGGATTTGGTTTATTTACAGCCTTTCCATTTGGAGCAACCATATTCTTAAGCTTTACCAAGGTCAGACAGACGGTGCTGGGCTTTGATATTACCTGGAACGGGCTGGGGAACTATATTATGACCTTCTTTGAGAATGTAGAGTTTACCCCGGCGCTCTTATCCTACCTAAGCATGATCATTCCATATACCTTCATAATCGTAATCTTATCCTTCATTCTGGCTTACCTGCTGAACAAGATTACCTTCCTGAAGGGAGTGCTTCGGACAATTTATTTCCTGCCGGTAATTATTATGTCAGGACCTGTTATGTATCAGCTCCTTTCCTCTGATCCAACCGGAGGGGAGATGGACCCGGCAGTAAAGTATTTTGATATATTTATCGTACAGATTATTTATGCTTATTCAAGGCGGCTGGCCATTACCCTGGTAGATATTTTTGTACAGCTTTCTATCATCCTCTGGTTCACGGGAATACCAATTATTCTGTATATCAATGGTTTACAGAAGATCAATCCAAACTTATATGAAGCAGCACAGATTGATTCAGCCAATGCGTGGCAGATTCTATGGAAGATTACGATACCGATTATCAAGCCAATTGTACTGGTAGTCACCATATTTACCATATCCAATATTGGTACCTTTTCCATTAATCCTGTCTATGACCTGATCAGAACAGCCACAGAGAATACCAACGGAGGGCTTGGAATTGCATCCACCTTTGCATGGATCTACAGCCTTGTGGTACTACTCCTGATCGGATTGGTTTATCTGCTCTTTAGAAACAGGGAAAAAGAAAGGAGGCACAATTAGTATGACAAAGAAATGGAAGCTAAAGAGGCTCTTGAGAATTAAGAAGCTGCATACCTTTCTAAGGCTGTGTATTTACTTCGTGCTGATCTGCGTTAGCTTTATCTACCTGGAGCCCATCCTGAAGATGATCTCCATGGCATTTATGTCCTATAAGGATGTCATTGATCCTTCAGTGGAATGGCTGCCTAAGTCACCCTCCGTTCAAAACCTGGTGGTGGCGGGAACGGTTCTTGACCTGAAGAAGACCCTGGTTAATTCCATCTGGTTCTCCGGTCTTCTGGCTGTGGCACAGACCATCGTATCCGGCCTGACCGGGTTTGCCTTATCCAGATACAGCTTTAAGTTCAAAGGGGTCTGGTTCATCATGATCATTATGGCCTTTATTATACCCCTGCCCTTGTTAATGATTCCAAGGCTGATGATGTTTATCTCCTTCCAGAATGTACTGGGCTTTAACCTGATCGGAACCCCGATACCCCAAATCCTGATGGCTCTCCTGGGGCAGGGTGTGAATTCCACCATCCTGATCTTGATCTTTTATAACTTCTTTAATCTGATACCCTATACCCTGGATGAGGCGGCTATGATTGACGGAGCCAGCCCACTGCAGGTATTTATACAGATTGCTATGAAGATATCGGGCTCTACTGTGCTGGTTGTCTTTCTCTTCTCCTTTGTCTGGAACTGGAATGAGACCTATGTGACAGGCACCCTGGTGCGTAATAGTATCCAGCTCTTGCCGGCAAAGCTTAACCTCTTTGACAGTGCCTTTGCTACCTATGCGGCGGCGGGCAGGGGGGCGGCCCAGTTCAGGATCAATGAGGCCTATAAGCTGTCGGCAACCCTCATATCCATAACGCCCTTACTGATCCTCTATGCCTTTGTACAGAGAAGGTTCATTCAGGGTATTGAGAATACAGGAATTACAGGTGAGTAGGCTGGCAGGTGTAAATATAAAAGAGCAGGTACGCAAATGTGTCCATTATTGCATAGGGGGAGTATTGTGAATAGAAAGGATTCTTGGAAAAGAGGGAGACTGGGTGAAGATATATTAAAAGGTAAGATAATAAAAGATAAAATGATAAAAGATAAGATGATAAAAGATAAGATGATAAAAGCCATGATATCAAAGTATGAGATATCGGATGTAGAGGTGACGCATCTGGAGGATATACATAACAGGGTTGGATATAAAAGAAGCTTTTATAGTCTGGTCATTGCCATAGTTCTAATGAGCAGCCTTCTTATGAGCGGATGTCAAAAGGAGGAGGGCTACCGGACAGGAGGAAAAGTGTCGCAGGCTTATGTACAGGAGGTAACGGCAGCGCCGGAGGATGTGAAGGCAAAGGGTTATGAATATGATTATGACAGCCTGACTTATGACCTGGTATGGTCCGACGAGTTTGACTATGAGGGCCTGCCGGATGACAGTAAATGGGGCTATGATGTAGGTGGCAGCGGCTGGGGAAATAACGAGCTGCAGTACTATACCGATGACTCCAATGCTTATGTGAAGGATGGAATCCTGGTGATTGAGGCCAGAAAGGAAGAGAAGGAGGGAAAGGCTTATACCTCTGCAAGAATGATCACGAAGAATAAAGGGGACTGGCTCTATGGGAAGATTGAGGTCAAGGCTAAGTTACCCGATGGCCGGGGTACCTGGCCGGCTATCTGGATGCTGCCCACAGACTGGGAATACGGTGGTTGGCCGGCTTCCGGAGAGATCGATATCATGGAGCATGTGGGCTATAATCAGGACACAGTCCATGCATCCATTCATACCGAATCCTATTATCATAAGATCAGAACCCATAAGACAGGAACCAAGCTTGTAAAGGGTGCCAGTGAGGACTTTCATGTCTATTCCATTGAATGGCTGCCTGATAAAATAATCGCATTTATCGATGGGGAAGAATATTTTACCTTTGAGCCTACCAAATATAAAGCAAATCCAACCTATAAGGAATGGCCATTTGATAAAAGGTTTCATTTGCTTCTTAATATTGCAGTAGGCGGTGATTGGGGCGGAGCCATGGGTGTGGATGAAAGTATCTTTCCGAAACAGATGCTGGTCGATTATGTCAGGGTGTACCAGAGCAAGGAGATCACGGATTTGATCAATAAAGAGTAGTGCTTTGGCCATTGATATATAAAGTGGGGGAGTAGAAATACAAGGAGAATAGCGTAACTGAGGGTAGGAGGATGCATCATTCGATGAAATAAACAAGTTAGGGGAGTAACTTATGGTAACGATCAAGGATGTGGCAAAAGAGGCAGGAGTGGCTATATCAACGGTATCTAATGTACTGAATGGAGTGGATATTGTCAGTGAAGAAAAGAAGAAGTTGGTACATGCGGCAGTGGAAAAACTCAAATACGTTCCCAATATGAATGCAAGGCTGCTAAAATCCAGTAGAAAAAATACCATTGGTTTATTCTTAACGAGTATTCAGGGCGATTTTTACCGGATGCTGCTCCAATCCATCCATTTACAGTGCAAAGTAAAGGGATATATGCTGAATATTTATATCAGCAACGAAAACACCAGTGAGGAGACCTATCGTATGCTTCTATCCTCCGGTGTGGAAGGGGCAATTGTATTTAACGAACAAATGCAGGATGAGTATATTGAACGGATTGCTCAGGTGAATATGCCCATCGTATTCATTGACCGGGAATACAAGGGAGAAGGCATGTCCAGCGTTACCATCGATAATACAGAGGGGGCAACACTGGCGGTGGAGTATCTGGTGAAGCAGGGAAATCGGAGGATTGGATATATTCATGGAACCTTTTGTCATGACGATGATGCCAGATTTAACGCATTCTTAAATGTATTAGCAAAATATAACCTGCCCTTAGATGAGAAGATCATCTTACGGGGGTATTTTGAAGAAGCAGTGGCCTACAGTGAGATGCGGGTTCTGCTGCTTCATAGGATTAAAATGCCGGATGCCTTCTTCTGCGCCAATGATGAGATGGCCATCGGTTGCATCCGGGCAGTGAATGAATTTGGTTACAGTGTACCGGAGACCTTATCGGTGATTGGTTTTGACGATATAGGCTCAGGCTTTTATAATAAGCCGGCGCTGACCACCATTCACAGTCCTGTGACGGAGCTGGGAACATTAAGTGTCATAGAGCTGATCCGACTTATGACATCAGATAAGCCGACCCAGGGCAAGATCATGAAATTAAAGCCATCTCTGGTGGTGCGGGATTCCTGCAAATTTAGAATATAAAAGTCGCAGCTTCATTTTGCTGCGAGGGATAAAGGCGAATCTTATTAATTATTTTATGGTTCATGGAGGAATTATGATTAAGAAGACCGGATGGTTGCCTCTATCTGCTTTGTGTTTGTGCCTACTATCAGGGCTTCTTGCCGGGAACGCAAAGAAGCCTGTGCAGGCTGTGGCTTCAGAGAATTCTTCAGCTGCTGAGAATAATATGGAAGTTTCAGAAAATCTGGAAGCGGAGGCGCAGGGAAAAGTGGTGGAAATAGAGAAGCAGGTACTGGGGGAGCGCTTTCTGAAAGCAGACGGAAAGGTGCTGCGGAATCATGCAGGCAAGGGCCAGGTGGTGGTATTACGTGGAACCAACATTGGCGGCTGGCAGGTGATGGAGTCCTGGATGTGCCCTACCAATTCACCGGACCAGAGGACAACCATAGCAACACTGACAGAACGCTTTGGGAAGGAAAGGGCAGAAGAATTACTACATACCTATGAGAGCACTTGGATACAGGAGCAGGATTTTGATAATCTCAGGGAGCTTAATTTCAATGTGGTGAGACTTCCGATCTCCTATTTTAATCTTCTGGATGAGGAGGGGAAGCTTAGGAAAGATACCCTGGCAAGCTATGACTGGTTTGTTGAGGAATGTGAGAAGCGGGATATCTATGTGATCCTGGATCTGCATGCGGCTCCCGGCTCCCAGAATGGCAGGGACCACTCGGGAGATACTTCCGGATCCACCCTGTTCACGGATGAGAAGGCCCAGGAACTAACCATATCTTTGTGGCAGCAGTTAGCGGAACATTATAAAGGGAATTCCACCATTGCCGGCTATGACCTCCTGAATGAAGCGGAAGGCAATGAGCAGGAAAGAGCCCCCTGGGGCAAGGTTCAGCTGCCCTTCTTTGACCGATTATACCAGGCAATCCGGTCAATCGACCCGGATCATATCATATTACTGAATGCTGTCTGGGCGCCTGGCGATATGCCGGACCCTTCGGTCTATGGCTGGGAAAATGTGATTTATGAATATCACTATTACTGCTGGAACGGAACCGACAATCCGGTAACCCAAAGGAATTTTATCAATGAGGCGGTAAAAAATGATGCCAAGGCTGGTTTTGACGTACCGGTTTTGATTGGGGAGTTTACCTTGTTTGACAAGCTTCAAAGCTGGGAATATGCCCTGCGCACCTTCGAGGAACATGGCTGGAGTTGGACTACCTGGACCTATAAGACGGTGGATCGAGGAAACTGGGGCATCTATAACAGTACGGAAAGTACCACCCCCAAGGTAAATATCTATCTGGATTCAGCAGAGACAATCAAGGAAAAATGGAGCAGGCTGGGTACTGCAGAAAGCTTTAAAAAGAACAAATATCTCTTTGATCTGCTGCGGACCTTTGCCAGCGCCGATACAGGTGAGACAGCAAACGGTCAGAAGACGGCCCTTTGTTATCAGAATTTCGAGTATGAGGAGCCTAAGCTGCGGGCCGGCAGGGATGCGGTCGCTGAGATGGTATCTGCAAAAGAGGCTACCCATGCAGACAAGGATAGCAAAGCGGTGAAGCTAACCATCTCCGGAGCAGAGCAGATGCCTTCTGCAAGCTCAAGAAACATCTGTATTCCTCCGGCAATTCGCAACAGCGTGGATACCTCTGGCCTGGATTACCTGACCTTTGATACCTATGTTAGAACAGGAAACCGTTCCCTCCAGGTTACGCTGGTAGATAAGGACGGAAAAACATGGTCCAAATTTACGGCAGCAGATGCAATGCCCATTGCCTATAGCTGGGAGAAAATATTTGTGGATATCAGCAATGCTGACATTGACCGTTCCGCCATTATTGAAATCCGAATCGGTGCCAATGTTGCGGGTGAGTATTACTTTGACAATCTCAGCTTTACAGATTCCTATGCGGCCACTCCCACAGAGACAGTGGAGGAGATGAAGGCAGATCTGGGTGTTCAGGGAAGGATTACGGACTGGGAAGCTGCAGCGGCAAGCAGTAATGGAGGATTATCCACAAAGGAGGGTTTAAGAGCCAAGGCATTATGGTGGCTGTATGCTGCTGCAGGGCTAAGCGTATTGATACTGCTAAGCCTTGGGGCATATGCTTTCATTTGTAAAATAAGGAGAAGGCGATGATTCGCCAGATCAACAATTAATCACATGTGGGGCATCGGCCAAGGGTCGGTGCTCAAGTTTTTATCAGACCCAGGTTCATACAATAACTTGGAATAACCTTGTAAAAATATATGTCATATATACTATAATTTTCCTGACAGGTATGCTATAATTGCGGTAGCTGAAAAACATGTCTATCTTAGGATAGAAATGATGAAAGGAAGGACGATAATTATGATGAAGGATCTTGTTGCAAAAAGCCGCTCCTGCAGACGTTTCTACGGAGAGAAGGAGATTACCACAGAGCAGTTAAGGGAACTGACAGACTTAGCAAGATTGTCACCCAGTGGAGCTAATCTGCAAACCTTAAAGTACATTCTGGTCACTTCGCCTGAGGTAAATGAAAAGGTCTTTGAGACCCTTGGCTGGGCAGGATATCTGAAGGATTGGGATGGTCCTGGCCCCGAAGAGCGCCCAAGTGGATATATTATCATGCTAAGAGATAAGACCTTATCCAAGGGTTTGGCAGTGGATGAGGGAATTGCAGCCCAAAGTATCTTTCTGGGAGCTACTGAGATGGGCTTAGGAGGCTGCATGCTGGGCAATATTAAGCGAGAACAGCTAGGTAAGGTGCTTAATCTGGATGAGAATTATGAGATTGCCCTGGTGATAGCCCTGGGTTATCCCAAGGAAGAGGTTGTGATCGAAGAAGTCG
>JAJUHH010000063.1 GCA_029267975.1 Clostridiales bacterium | reverse complement strand
GGTTCTCATTCTCTTGAGAAATACTACACTGTAACTTCAGGCTATCAATATCGTGTTAAGTGTGAAGGCAGAGTGAAAAGCGGCAGTACCGTATTAGAAACAGCAACGGTTTATTCCTTGACATTTTCCTATTAGTAGACACCTGTGACCTGGCCGGTCAAGTGTATAACACCGATAGAAATTAAGCACAAAAAGCAAAAACGATGCTGAATGAAAGCCGTGTTTTTATCAAATTTTCTGTTAGCAATCACGGAAATGTACATACTATTCCTGTAATTGAAACAGCACAAAAGCTGGCATGAAATCAGTGGTTCGTTTTGTGATTGCTAATTGATTGCTAATAAAAATAAGTTGACGAATTAGAAAATTGTGTTATAATCATATCAGTGCTATACAAATAATACCCAAACAGTTGTTTACGCACAATACACAACTGGAGGGAGGTCAGGTGTGAGAATATGTCAAATGTAATTGTAAAAGACAATGAAACATTAGATAGTGCTCTCCGCAGATTCAAAAGAAACTGCGCGAAGGCTGGTATCCAACAGGAGATCCGTAAGAGGGAGCATTATGAGAAGCCCAGCGTAAGACGTAAGAAAAAGTCTGAAGCAGCTAGAAAGCGTAAATATTAATTGCAAAGAGACTTCCAGTAGATATCTGCTGGAAGTTTTTTATTGCTATGAAATTTCTTTGAATTCCTTAATGATATAAATGATTTTCACAGTCCAAATCACGACAACCACTTCGTCATATAGTCTACTTAACCATAAAATTTCATATATTATTAACAGTATCCGCGAATGATTTGGAGCTGAATATGAGCAAGCAATTAAAATCAACCCATAATCAATTTAAAAAGAATTCTAAGAATACCATCTATAAAGATTTTAATAAGAAAAAGAAATCGCATAAAGAAGAAGGTCCCACTTTTATAGAAGATATTTCAAAGCGCCTGGGACTCCCAGCTGATGTTCTGGCCGGAGCACCTATCATAACAGCAACTGGGAGAAATGAAATCTGTATAGAGAACTACAAGGGGATTCTGGAATACGACGATAAGCTGATCAAGGTACAGACCAGGATGTGTCGTGTCTGCATTGAAGGGAAACATCTAAATATACTTTACTTTACCGAGGATGAAATGCGAATTACCGGTTATATTCAGTCAATATCGTACCTATAATGGTGAATCTACTGCTGGGAGGGTAACTTATGTTAATAAAGCTGCTGAATTGGTTAAGGGGCTATCTCTATGTGCAGATCAGCGGAATTGATCCGGAACGTTTCATCAATCTGTGCATCAGTAAAAAAATATTTATCTGGCATTTAAAGAAAGCAGAGGACAGTTACCAATTTTATATTATCCGTAAAAACTTTAAGCATTTAAAGCCTATTGCCAGAAAGACAAAAATTGTACCCAAGATCAAACGTAAAATCGGGCTTCCCTTTCTTTTACATAGATATCATAACAGAAAAGGGTTTTTTGTGGGTTTTCTGCTCTGCGCTATCCTCATCTATATCTTATCTCTATTTATCTGGGATATCAGTATCCTGGGAGGTTCAAAGTATACTCCAGAGGCTATGACCAAATTTCTAAAGGAGCAGCAAATCTATACAGGAATATTAAAGAAAAAGGTGAATTGTCAGGAAATTGAGGAGACTATTCGGCTTACCTATAAGGATATTGGATGGGTGTCAGCAGAAATCAAAGGAACCAGACTGATCATCAAGCTAACGGAAACCAATATGCCGGCGCCTGCAATTAAAGCGATGGAACCCAGCCATATCGTTGCCAGCAAGGATGCAATTATAAAGTCCATTATTACCCGCACCGGAACCCCTCTGGTCAAGGAGGGAGACGTAGTACATAAGGGTGATATTCTGGTTTCCGGAGTTAATACCATTATGGGTGACTTTGAGGAAGTTATCCGTAAAGAGCCTGTGGTGGCTGATGCAGATATCTCTTGTAAGTCTTATTATGACTATTACGAGAAATTTCCTTTGAAATATGTGGATAAGCAATATACACAAAAAGCAAAAAAGGGCTATTATATCAGTTTATTCGGCAAAAAATTATTTTTATATAATCCTAGAAATTCCTATCTTAAGTATGATATAATTGTTAACGAAAAAACGCTCCATATAACCCCAAGTTTTTATCTTCCATTTCGCTATGGAACGATACTCACCAAGGAAGTGGAAGAGACAGAGAAAAAATACAGTGAACAAGAAGCAATTTCCATTGTCGAGGGGCACCTGAACAGATATTTTGATCATTTAAGCAGAAATCATGTTATAATTATTGAGAACAATGTTAAAATAACGGTTGATAATAATTATTGTATCGCACAGGGAAGGGTTATGGTGGAAGAGCCGGCTTGGGAGTATAAGACAGTACAGGAGAATGAGTGGAGGATTGAGCCAGTAGATGAGCATAGTGGAGACAATCATTGATATACCCGCAGAACACGAAAAGAATGTCTTTGGAGGCTTCGATGCCTATGTTAAGATCATAGAGAGGTCCTTCAATGTGACAATCATAGCTAGAAATGGTGCAATTAAGGTGGTTGGAGCCACTGAGGATGTAGCAAAAGCAAAGAGTGTATTCTTGCAGTTATTAGAGTTATCAAAACGAGGCAATCAGATTACAGAGCAGAATGTGAATTATGCCATATCCCTCGGTTTTGAAGATAAAGAAAGAGCAATTGTTGAGATTGACAAGGACTTAATCTGTCACACCATTAATGGCAAGCCCATTAAGCCAAAGACCCTTGGACAGAAGACTTATGTTGATCAGATCCGTAATAAAATGATCGTATTTGGTGTCGGTCCTGCCGGTACCGGAAAAACCTATCTGGCCATGGCTATGGCCATTACCGCCTTTAAAAATGATGAGGTCAGCAGGATTATCCTGACCAGGCCTGCCATTGAAGCAGGAGAGAAGCTTGGCTTTCTGCCCGGTGATCTGCAGAGTAAGGTAGACCCTTATTTAAGGCCCCTTTATGATGCTCTATATCAGATCATGGGTCCGGAAGCATATCTTAAAAATACGGAAAAAGGATTAATTGAAGTAGCTCCCCTTGCCTACATGAGAGGTCGAACCCTGGAGAATGCCTTTATTATCCTGGATGAAGCACAGAATACCACACCGGCCCAGATGAAGATGTTCTTAACGCGAATTGGCTTTGGTTCTAAGGTTGTAATCACCGGTGATCAGACACAGAAGGACCTTCCCGCAGGGACAAAATCAGGTCTTGATGTAGCACTGAAGGTACTTGGTAAGATTGACGACATCGGTTTTTCCTATCTTACCAGTCAGGACGTAGTAAGACATCCGCTGGTTCAAAGAATTGTGAAAGCATATGATGCATACGAAGAAAAGCAAAAACGAAATCAACATATCAGCAGTACCGAAGGTAGATCGGGAGACAAGGATAAACACAAAAGAATAAGTCGTATCCATTATAAATCTGAAAAAATCAGGGGAAACAGGGATGAAAGCAGGTAAGAGTTCATTTTTAATCAATATTATGCCGGTCTTCGCTATGTTAATCTCAATCCTGTCGGGTATTGTATTTCATACCCCCGGCATTGTGACTGCAAAAATCGCAATTCTGACCATGATATTGACCACTGCGGCAGCTTTTTATATCCGAATCAATGCCGATATTATCTTATCGAAGAAGTTCGCTAAATCGGTAATTATTCTAAGTTACCTTAGCGGACTTATTCTGTTGCTTTTTATTCCTCAGTCCTATTTGTTCTGCTTTTGGATGATCGGCGGCTTACTGGTTGCAATGATCATCGACAATAAATTAGGACTTCTCCTGCATTTTAACCTGTCCTTTATCATGGGGATAGCAGCAGACCGTGATCCGGAGCTCATCATTCATGTCCTGGTTCTTGGGCTAGTGATGTGTCTGCTAGCCGCCGCACTAAGGTCTAAAAGTACAGTGATTTATGCGATGATTATTGTATTATCAACCAATGTAACACTTTCTTTTGTGATCAATAATTTTATTTTTGCCACAAAGGAAAATTACAATTACCTTACCTCACTATTCAGTGTGTGCCTGGTATTAGTTGCTGCATTTTTCCTGGGGATACTCTATGACTGGCTTGTAAAGCGTAAAGAAGCAGCCCCTGTAAGCGAAACAGAAGCAGAGCTTACTGTGTCTGGCAGCGAACTAGCGGCGAAGCAAGAGGAAGCTGTGCTTGCAGCATCGACGGTGGAGCCGGTGGATCTGGACAGCGATACCATCATTGAAGTTCCGGAAGCCATGGAATCTGACGGTACCGGCTTGCAGAAGGCAATAAGCAATGGTGCGAGCTATGAGGTCTTATGTTCTGAGGATAATGAGCTTTTGACTAAGTTAAGAGAATTCTCCAAGAAGCTCTATACCCATTCCATTTATATCGGAGAGCTTTCTGCCAGGGCGGCCCGGGTAATCGGGGCCGATGAAGCACTGACTAAAGCAGGAGGTTATTATCATGAGATTGGGAAGATAAGAGCTTCCAATAATTATATTGAGGAAGGCTTGATCCTGGCCGATGAATATTCCTTTCCCAGGGAATTGAAGGCAATCTTAAAGGAGCATAATATCAAGTATGATAAGCCGGGTTCCGTGGAAGCAGCCATTGTCATGCTGTCCGACAATGTAGTATCTACCATTGAATACATAAGAAATTCTAACGATCACCGCTTTAGCAACAGTAAAATTATTGACAATATATTTCAGATGCGTTTGGAAAAGGGAACCTTTGACAGCGCCAACCTTTCCTTAAAGGATTTTAAGGCCTTGCGGGAATTTTATCAGGAAGAATTTACACAGAAGGAGGGAAGACATCTATGACCATAAACTTTGACTATGAAGTAACCCCTTCCTTTGATTTTGATTTTGAGGAAATGGAACGACAGGTCGTAGAAGCTTGTCTTGATCATGAAGATTGCCCTTACGAGGTTGAGGTGAGCATATTACTGACAGATAATGAGCAAATCAGGCAAATCAATCAGGAGTACCGGGGGATAGATGCAGCGACGGATGTGCTTTCCTTTCCGGTTATTGAATATAAAACAGCCGGCTCCTTTGAAGAGCTGGAGGAGGAAGCCCCTGAATGCTTTCATCCTGAGACAGGCGAGTTACTTCTGGGGGATATTGTGATTTCCCTGGAACGAGCAAAAGCCCAGGCGGAGGAATATGGACATTCCTTAAGACGTGAGCTTGCATTTTTAACGGCTCACAGCATGTTTCATTTGTTCGGTTATGATCATATGGAAGATGAGGAGCGCAGGTGTATGGAGGACAAGCAGGAGGCAGTCCTTCAGCAACTGCAGATTCTCAGGTGAAGTTGTTTGTATTCATCTATCGTTATAGAGGTACACAGTGAGTATACGCTTAGAAAGGCACGATATGAACATGAAGAAGATTACTTATTCGATAATAATCCTTATGGTTGCCATGTTTTCCTTTGGCTGCAAGAAACAAAGTGATGACAGTGAGGTTATCAACCCCTTTGAGGACAATGATAAAATTGCTACCGCAACACCGGAGCCAACACCTACTGAGGAACCTGCCACACCGACACCGGCTGAGGTCAGTCATGAAGGAGAGATGCGCAGTCTTTTAACAGGGCTTTGGGTGCCTGTTGAGGTGGGTACGAAGCGGCCTTATGCAATTCAATTTAATAACTTCAAGTCTGTATCCAATCAATGGGGAATTAGCCAGGCCGATATCGTCTATGAATGTATCGTCGAGGGCGGAATTACACGACTTCTTGGGATTGGTGAGAACTTTACCAGCGATAAGATCGGTTCTGTTCGAAGTGCAAGACATTATTTTGTAAGTATAGCAGATGAATATAATGCTATTTACATACATTTTGGTGGTTCAAAATATGCCTACAATAAGATCAAAGAAATTGGAATAGACGAAATAGATGGTCTGTCCGGCGTTGGAGATATTGTATTTTACCGTGACAAATCCATTAAAGCACCCAATAATGCCTTTACCAGCCTGGAAAAACTTACCAAAGGAGTTCAGAAAAAGGGCTTTGAGACCAGTTATAAGGAAGGATATAGCTCTCATTTTTCTTTCTATGAAGAGGATACGGATTTAAGCTCCGAAAAAACAGCCAATAAGCTGAAGATACATTTTTCCGCCTATACCACACCCTGGTTTGAATATTCCGCAGCGGATAAGCAGTATCTTGCTTTCCAGTTTGGAGGTCCCCATAAGGATTCCAATACCGGGGAACAGCTGGCCTTTAAGAATATTATTATTCAATTTGTGAAGGAATGGGATATTGATAAGAATGATTATCAGACCATGGATCTGGAGGACGCCAGCGGCAAGGGCCTATACATCACCAATGGCAAGATGGTACCCATCACCTGGAAGAAAAATGAAAAGAAGAAATGGATGCGCTATTACAACGAAGCAGGAGAGGAACTATCCATCAATCCCGGCAAGACTTACATAGCCCTGTTTCCCAATGATCGCATCAGCGATGTTACACTAGAATAAATAATTTATGGGGCAACCCTAAATTAAAACATAGTAAGGAGAAGTAAGATGTCACAAAACAACAAAAGCAGTAATTTCTTAATTCAGGGAACTATATTAGCTGCAGCCTCCATTCTGGTTCGTCTCATCGGATTATTATACCGCATCCCGATGCAGCGAATCGTAGGCAATGAAGGTATGGGCTATTACTCCAATGCTTTTGCGATTTACAATCTTGCTTTAATTCTTTCCTCCTACAGTTTACCACTGGCGGTATCAAAGCTGGTTGCTGTTCGGAATGCCAACAAGGAACACCGTAACTCCTACCGGATCTTTTTATGTGCAATGATGTTAGCGATGGCTGTAGGTCTTCTGGCTACTCTGATCTTGTTTTTTGGTGCAGGCTTTTTTGCCAAGGCCATCTATGACAGCCCTAACACCACCTCACCGCTGCAGATCCTGGCGCCTACCATCTTTGTTTTCTCCATTATGGGTGTATTTCGCGGTTATTTTCAGGGAAAGAACACCATGATTCCCACAGCGGTATCCCAGGTATTGGAGCAGGTGGTGAATGCCATTGTCAGTGTAGGCGCTGCCTGGTTTTTAATCAAGCATAACAGTGCAGCAGAAAATGTCGCAGCCTATGGCGCTGCCGGTGGTACCTTGGGTACCTTTACCGGAGCCTTTATGGGACTTTTATTTCTGATTTTTGTTTTCGCTGTCTATCGACCGGTCCTGAAAAAGCAATTAAGGCGGGATACCCTATCCCAAAGAGAATCCTATCAATCAATCTTCAAGCTTCTGGTAATTACCATTGCACCGGTTATTCTCAGCCAGACAGTGTTTCAGATCAGTAGTCTCATTGACGGCTCCCTCTTTGGGCATATCATGTCAGATAAGAAGATAGAGGCCTTTGATCTTCCAGTCTTATTGGCCAATGGAGCACAGGCCGGACAATATTATAGCGAAGAGTTCCGTAATGTGTTAATGGGTATCTATAGCGGCAAATATGCATTACTGACCAATGTTCCCGTTGCTGTGGCTTCTGCCATCGGAGCCTCTATCGTTACAACCATATCAGCAGATCTGTCCAAAGGACTGCTTGATTCCATCCGTTATAAGGTGCATGCGGCTATTAAATTCAATATGATAATAGCTATCCCCTCGGCTGTGGGAATGGCAGTGCTTGCCTCCCCAATACTATATGCGATCTTTAAGGATTCCTATCAATTATCTGCGAATATGCTGATGCTGGGATCCTCCTCCATCATATTTTATGCGCTTTCCACCATGTCAACGGCAGTACTGCAGGGGATTAACCGTATGAATGTACCTGTCATTAATTCGGCCATATCTCTGGGAATACATGTGGTCCTGGTCTTTGTACTGCTTACCTTTACCCCTTTAAGCACCTACGCTTTGGTAATTGGCAATGTTACCTTCCCTTTGGTGGTTTGTATCCTCAACTGGATAAAGATTGCCAAATACCTGGATTACCGGCAGGAGCTGCTTCGTACCTTTGTTATCCCTCTGGTAAGTGCCGGATTGATGGGAGTGATTACATACTTTACTTATAAGGGATTAATCGGATTAAGCGGCAGCGTACTGCTTTCCTTACTGTTATCAATCCTTATTGCAGTGATCATTTATTTTGGACTGCTGATTTTTATGAAGGGTGTAGACGAGGATGAGCTGAGCGTTGTACCGAAGAGTAAAGGCTTGATTCGTGTTCTTAAGAAACTGAAATTATTATAATAAAGGATCAAATGAGCCTCTATTGCGAATTATCAAATAAGGGAGCAACAATCTAAATCCGCTGGGGATAAAGGTTGTTGCTCCCTCATTATTTCTAACATCTTTCTTACCTCAGGAGGCACAAAGCAGTATATGCCTCTGCCTGAATTTCGATCATTGGGACAGCTTACTTCTTAGGAAGCTCATAGTGGAAGGGTACAATAATCGTTGAGATATTCTTATGCTTTGTCAGGTGGTGACTGAAAAAATAGGCCGTCTGGTTATGGAGGATATTATCATACCAATGCTTTGTAATAAATTTCAGTATGATAACTGAGATATTTTCTCCATGCTTTAATTCTTTTTCCCGCTGCCAAAGATAATCATCTAAGGGTTTAATAATATCCCGATAGGGTGTCTCGATGATTTTCAGTTCTATAGGGATCTGCAATTCATCCCAACGCTTTCTAAGCGCAGCGGCATGTTCCGGGTGACGGCATACATGAAAAGCCGTAATGTTATTTGAGATGGAATTTGCATAATTGATTGCTTTCAAAAATGGTTTATTCACATCATGAACCAAAAGAATACACTGGGTAGAAGTAATAGCATCCTTATCGTAATAGGGATGGAAGGCGTCCAGCTTTAACTCCTTGCTTACCTTTGCGTAATGACGATGAATCGCATTCATGACTAGCATCAGGGATGGGGTGAAGATCGCAAGGATCCAGGCTCCATCCTTGAATTTTGTATAAAAAACGATAACGGAAACAATAAGAGAGACAGCGGCACCAATACCATTGATAGCACTCTTATAATGCCAGCCTTTCTCCTTCGTCTTTAGCCACTGCTTAAAGATACCGAATTGGGCAATGGTAAAGGAAATAAATACTCCCACAGAATAAAGGGGGATTAATAAATGTGTCTCACTCCGAAAGATAAGGATCAGAATAGATGACATGATCCACACAAATATTATACCGTTGGAGAAGCTTAGCTTTGTTCCTCTGGAAGAAAACTGCCTTGGGACATATCCATCATGGGCTAATACGTACAAAAGCTGTGGCAGACCGTTATAAGCCGTATTGGCAGCCAGGATTAAAATTAAAGAGGTAAATAATTGTATGATATAAAACATAAAGCTTCGTCCGAACACAGTAGAGGAAAGCTGTGACAGTACCGTATGTCCTTCGATGGGAGCTACCTGAAGCTTGTCCGCCAGGATCGAGGTTCCGCCAAAGATAAACACAATGATTGCTCCTAGCATAAAGAGGATATGTTTTGCATTTCTCGGAGCAGGATCACGAAAGCTGGGTACGGAATCACTGACAGCTTCAATACCTGACATTGCAGTGCAGCCGGAAGAAAAGGCCTTTAGGATTACCAAAATACCAACGCCCTGTAGGGTTTCCTTTGGAAGTATAGCCGTTTCATAAGAAATCGGCTGCAGATTACCGGTAAATAGCTTAATGAGTCCTGTGACGATCAGGATTATCATAGAGGCAATAAAAAGATAGGTTGGAAGACCAAATACCTTGGAAGCTTCCCGGATACCCCTAAGATTGATCAAGGTGATCAAGGCAATAAAGAGCAGGGATATTACAATTTTGTAATCCTGTAATACAGGAAAGGCTGAGGACAGTGCTGCAGCAGAAGAGGAGATGCTGACTGCAACAGTTAAAATATAATCAAAAATCAGTGAGGCAGCGCATAATAAGGCGGCTGGTTTTCCGATATTTTCTTTTGCTACAGCATAAGCTCCGCCGCCCTTTGGATATTTATCAATAATCTGAGAATAGGACAAGACCAGGATCAATAGCAGGATCAGGATAGGAAGTACAATCAGGGGTAGGGTACCAAAAGAATAGGCACCCATGACCGGCAGTAAGACCAGAAGTATTTCCTCAATTGCATAGGCCACGGAGGAAACAGCATCACTTGCCATGATTGGCAAGCCCCATAAGCGTGATAATTTTTCATGGTTTAGTTCATTGTTCTTCAAAGGTCTGCCTAAGATAATTTCTTTTATACTCATTATGTTTCTCCCTCAAATTCTGTATGTTTTTCTATGTTTTATGTTCTGGATATCCTATCAATAGTATTCCATTTTCTTACCAAGCTATTATATATGCTTACGCATAAAGATTCTGTTAAGAATTACGACTTCCTATAAAGAAAATGTTAAGAAATACAGGGCAGATATCAGTAATTGCTTATATTTATCGTTTTTTTACATTCACAAAAAAAGAAATATGCAAAACATTGTATAAAGACCCATATTCTGGAGATAATGTAGCCGAAGGAGTGAGATCTGCTATGAAACTTAAAAAGGCTGCATTGTTTTTTGGAAGCTTTACCTTATTATGTGC
>JAJUHH010000062.1 GCA_029267975.1 Clostridiales bacterium | reverse complement strand
GGAAGGCAGTTCAAAAAAGCTGCGGATCAACAGTACCCGCTCATAATATTCCTCTGCTGTGTATTTGCGGTTCATTCTCTTAAGCACAGTGTCACTGCCGCTTTGCAGCGAGAGATGAAAATGCGGGCAAAACTGCTTCACACCTGCTATGATCTTAAGAAACTCCTCCGTTATGATCCTGGGCTCTAAAGATCCCAGTCTGATACGCTCAATCCCCGGTATCCGGCCAATCTTAGCAATTAAATGAGCCAAAGCCATGTCCTCCTGACCCAGATCAGTTCCATAGGATGAGATATGGATACCGGTAAGTACGACTTCCTGATAACCCCGCTGAGCAAGTGCTGCTATCTCATCGAGAATATCCTCCTCTTTTCTGCTTCTGACCCTTCCCCTCACATAGGGAATGATACAATAGGAGCAAAAACGGTTGCAGCCGTCCTGAATCTTAATAAACGCTCTGGTTTTCTCCATGGTTGAGATCACATGCAGCTCCTCATACTCCTGCTGCTCATTTAAATTGACAATCAGCTCTTCCTTCTTATTGCCTTCCATGCGGCGCTCCACCATAGCCACAATATCTGATTTTTTGTTATTTCCTACCACCAGATCTACTGCGCTGTCTTCAAGCAAAACTTCCTCTGCTGCCTGCACATAGCAGCCAACCGCAGCGATGATTGCCTGGGGATTTCTCTTCTTTGCCTGATGCAGCATCTGGCGTGATTTCCGATCTGCGATATTGGTTACGGTACAGGTATTAACCACATAAACATCTGCTGTCTCCTTAAAATCCACGATATCATAGCCTGCTGCTTCAAACATACCGCGCATTGCCTCGGTCTCATAGGAATTTACTTTACAACCGAGACTCAAAAATGCTGCTGTTCTTTTCATCTATCTCAATAGTCCTTTCTAATCCAGTATTTCTCAGAAAGAATGCCCCTTCCTGATTTTTACATTTGCATGCCGACCTATACAACTTTTCCTCTTTTTTTTATGTACTTTGTATATTGACTTTCTAATTGCTAAATTATAGTATATACATATACCGAATAAAGGAGGAGTAACAATGAAAACTGTTAAAATTTCATTAAATTCAATTGATAAGGTTAAAGCATTTGTAAATGATGTTACAAAATTTGATTCCGATTTTGATTTAGTTTCCGGCAGATACGTTATAGATGCAAAATCCATTATGGGTATATTCAGCCTTGATCTTTCTAAGAACATTGACTTAAATATACACAGTGAAGAAGACCTGGACCACATCCTTACCGTTTTAAAGCCTTACATCGTTGAATAATCGAATAATCGTTACTTAGTAATTCCGGAGGGTGCTTTTATGCACCCTCTTTTATCGTATAGGAAACTTCTCCGAATTTCCCTATACGATAAAATACTACACCGATATATGCATCATATTGATTTTTACATCGATTTGATGATAGCTCTTTATCTCATCCCAATTTATCTTGTCGAAGATTTCATCCTTACCCCACTGCGATTACTTCAACTGTATTCATTGCTTCTTCAATCATCGCTTCAATCTTCTCTTCCAGCTTCTCTTCAGATCTTTTAATCACCTTGGTACTCGGTTTGGTTACCGGATGCTTGGCTACAAAGATGGTACAGCAGTCCTCAAAGGGCTGTATGGAAGTCTCAAAGGTATCAATCCGCTCGGCGATTTCAACGATATCCTTTTTATCAAAAGCGATTAGAGGACGATAGACCGGCATTGTGCAGACCTCATTGGTGGCTGCCAGGCTTTGCATGGTCTGACTTGCCACCTGGCCAATGCTCTCACCTGTAATCAGGCCAAGACAGCCTTCCTGCTCCGCCAGCTTCTCCGCAATTCTCATCATATATCTTCTCATGATAATGGTCAGCTCCTCATGAGGACACTGATCATAAATATATAATTGAATATCCGTAAAATTAACAACAAACAGTTTAAACTTACCGGTATACTTTGCTATCTTCTCAGCCAGATCCACTACCTTCTGCTTCGCCCGGTCACTGGTATAGGGCGGTGCATGGAAATAGGTTGCGGCCAGGGATACCCCTCGCTTAGAGATCATATAACCTGCCACAGGGCTGTCTATTCCGCCGGATAATAAGAGCATAGCCTTACCGTTGCAGCCTACGGGCATTCCACCGGGTCCCGGGATAATGATGGAATAAACATAGCATTTGGTTCGCACTTCCACAGTAACCCGCACGGAAGGTTCATGGACATCCACCTTCATTTCAGGGAATCTGCGAAGCAGATAGGCTCCCATTTCAATACATATCTCCGGGGAGGTATATTGGTAGTTTTTATCGGCACGCTTTGCTTCCACCTTAAAGGTGAAATTACGGTCCGGATACATTGCCTCTACATAATCCCCCACGCCCTTGGTCAGGATCTCCCACTGGGAGCTTTCTATAACTGCAACCGGGCAGATGGATGAGATTCCAAAGACCCTTTGCAGAGCCTCAACGGTCTCTTCATAATCATAGCCCTCCGGGCATTCCACAAAGATCCTTCCCTGTTCCTTGCTCACAAGATAATCCCCAAGTGGATCCAGAGCTTCCTTGATCCGGTCCCGAAGTGCATTTTCAAAGATATAACGGTTGTTCCCCTTCAGACCGATCTCAGCGTATTTTATCAAAAATGCTTTAAACATATATCCTCCCTGTATTTTCTCTGTATGATTTCCGCCCTTATCGCTTTCTTGTATAACGACGCAGCAGCGGTAATAGTTCCTTTACCTGTTCTATGGTATAATCGATTTCTTCCTCTGTGGTTAGCTCTGACATGGAGAAGCGTAAGGTCGAATCCATCAGGTTCTTGTCCATCCCAATCGCAGTTAAGGTGACACTGGGGGTTGGATGATGCGAGCTGCAGGCAGAACCGGATGACACATAGATGCCCTTATCCTCCAGGGCATGTAGAAACACCTCGCTTCGAACCCCCTGAAAGCTTACACTCATAATATGAGGAGCAGTTTTCTTCAGAGCCTCCATCTCAAAATCAGGAAAACACTCCAGGGGCACACCGTTAATGGTTACATCCTGAAGGCGGCTGACTTCTCTTAAGAACTTCTGCTTCAGGGAATACATTCTGGCCACCTTTGCATCAAAGTCCTGATAGATCTCTTGTACTGCTTGTCCTAGAGCAGCGATACCGGGAACATTCTCCGTACCGGAACGAAGTCCCTTCTGATGTCCGCCACCGAACACCACCGGATTGATCCGCACCCCATTGCTGACATACAAGGCTCCAATTCCCTTGGGGCCATGAATCTTATGCCCGCTGAAGGTTAAGAGATCAATTCCTTCCCTCTTGGGATAGATCTTATATTTGCCAAAAGCCTGGGTTGCATCCACATGGATGATGATATCCTTCTTCAATTTCTTAAGCTCAGCACAGAGCTCTGGAATATCCTGTACACAGCCGATCTCATTGTTGACGTACATCAGGGATACCAGAAGGGTGTTTTCCTTTACCAGCTCATATAATTTTTCTTTGATCAATTTCCCGCTGGAATCAACCGGAGCAAAGCTGACCTCAAAGCCGTTTTCCTCCAGATGTACCAGGGGCTGATGCACAGAAGGGTGCTCAATCCTGGTGGTAATAATATGATTTGCCCTTCGTTTATTTGCCATGGCGCATCCGATAAGTGCCAGGTTATTAGATTCCGTACCACCGGAGGTAAAGAGAATTTCCTTGGGTTCCACCTTCAGGCTGGCGGCAATTATTGCAGCAGCTTCCTTCATATACTGCTCTGCCTTCACACCCATGCGGTGCATGGAGGAAGGATTGCCATAATCCTCATAAAGCACCTGAAGCAGCTTATCCCTAGCTCCCTCTGACACCTTGGTTGTTGCAGAATTATCTAAATATATTTCCATACCATTTTCTCCTTAAGTAAACCGTAACAGCTAGCAACTTTATTCGTAAAAGAACTGATTGGAGCTTTTATCCCCATGTTCTATTCAGGCTATATTAATCTAGTATACCACAGATAGGATGAAATATAAAAGACATTTTAGTTGGAGGGATATCCCATGAAGCTGGTGCGGTCTTTCTCAAGAATTTTCAGGATATAATAAGGATTGACGCTCATTTCACCTGCCTTGGTATTCACATAAATGCCCACATGCAGGTGTACATCAAATTTGCCTACCGTACCCTCTTCACCGTAACCGCTGTCTCCCATAAAGCCAAGAAGCTGCCCGGCATACACCTTGTCTCCCTCCTTCAGATCAGGCGCATAGGAAGAAAGATGTGCATAATAAAAATACCCACCGGAAGGAGAACGAACCCCAATCCGGTATCCGCCCTGCTCCAACCATCCCATCTTCTCAACCTGACCATCGGTCATGCTGATCACGGGATAATGTCCGCGTTCATTGATTCCCGCCATAATATCAGTACCCTCATGCTTACGCTTACCGCCATAGCTACGAGGCTCACTCCAGCTATCCACGTAAGTGATGTCTTCCTCCTCTGCAAGCATTCTGGGTACCGGGAATCGCTCTATATCATTTAAAATGGCATAATAATATTCTCGCAGCTTTTTATAGCTGCCAAGCCCGGTAACTCTTTTATAACCCTTCAGAAGGACTGCGCTATCTGTCAGCTTTCCATCCCTGAGATCAAAGGAATTTGCAAACATACTAAAGGTTATATAGTCAATGGGAGTAATAATCTGATATTTCTTCAACTCCGGATACTTATCATAAAGACCTTCCGTATTCTCACGAGCCCGGGTAAGAACGTCCTCCCCAATCCGAAACTCGCGAAAGACATCATAATTAACTCCTTCTGTCTCTATTTCCCGAAATAACAGCTCCGAGGACAGGTGATTTGACTGCAAACCGGTAATCCACAGAAAGGGAAGCAAAAACAGCAGAAGGATAATTTCATTTTTATAATAATACAGGATTGCCTTCCCTAAGGTCGCTTTCCTGCTGCCTCTTCGTTGATTAAAATACACAAAATCTTTTCCTGCCATGGACTCACAACTCTCCGCATATATTACACTCCTATAAGGTAATATATGTCCAAAGGTCAGGTATTATAACAAAGACGGGCTGTCTGCATAAACCTGTATCAAGGGCTACAGGCTTCGCTATACACTGCGCACAACAAGTGCATGCAGGTAAAAACCACCTGATGCACTTGACCGTGAAACTTATTCATGACAAGTTTATCCTTAATTGCCTGTTACAGTCCCTGCTGCTTCCGAATTGGCAGGCACGCTTACTCCGGCTGTATTCTGTGTTTCATATAAGGAATCGTCCCCAAAGATAAACTTATGTAGAGTCTCTACATTCTTCTGCAGATCTGGTACCAATACATCCATGCCGCGTACGATCGCATTATTGAAGGCTCCGTCCTCCGGAATTCTCAATTGGGAGAGCTCTGTCGTTCCCATTTCTATAAAGTTATTCAGCATCTGTTCAAAGCACTTGTCGTCGATATCCGTCTTGATCATCGGCAGTAATTGTATCATCATGGTACCCAACTCTACTTTACTCTTGGATTTATACTTTTCAAAAATCGCATTGAGAACGATACGATGTCTGTCGGTTCGTCCATAGTCATTGTTATTGCCGGTAATGGTAGCTCTTTTGCGGACTCTTGTGTAACCAAGAACCTGATTTCCATTCAAAAGCTGCTTTCCTTCACGTACATTACGATAGGCAGGATTGGAAATATAATTAGTAGTATTTAAATATTTTGCTTCCCCTGCGGTTAAGGTTATTTCCAAACCACCCAATTTATCAATGATCTTCTCAAAATTCTCAAAGTTAACCATTACACAGCCATCCAGCTTAATATCAAAATTCAGGGAAATCGTTTCATACAATAAATCCAAGCCACCCTTTTCATAGGCGGAATTCAGTTTATTGTCCTTATAGCCCGGGATTTGAACAAAGGTATCTCTCAGGAGAGAGGTAAGCTTAAGTTCCTTGGTAATGGTGTTCATTGTACCGATGATGATCACATCCGTACGTCCTCTTGCAGAACCGGAACCGATGGCCTCTTCTCCAAGAATCAGAATATTATATACACCCTCCTCATGTCTGCCATCACCAGGATGATCCGGCCAGACTATGGTGGAAGGATCTAAGGTGTCCGCAGTGGAATCAATATCTTCTGCATCGATATGATCAACATCCTCTGTTACATCGGTATTGTCCTCGAAGCTTCCTGTCATGCTAGTCCAAATATTGCCGGAGATATTCACTCCAAAGCTTAGGAGAAGCTGGTTGCCTGGCTTTGTGAAACCAAAGAAAAAGCCTAATCCTATTACACAAAGAAGCGCCAGTAAGGCCCCGCTTTGGATTCTGAAACGAAACTGTTTTTTTCTACCCTGCTTTGCCGTCTCAGAACCTATGATATCCATTTCCTCACAGATTTTACGGGCCAAAGCAGCATTGATATCAGATAACTCTTCTTCGATATCATCCTCAGTAAGCTCATCCAATGTCTTTGGTTCTTTTGCTGCAGCCGTAGCTGCAATCTCCTCGACGGTAGCTTGCATCGGAGCATACTCCTTGTTCTGCTCTTCTTTGTCATGCTCTTTCCTCTGTTCAACCTTTGGCGTTTCAACATCCGAATCGCTTAAAGCCCGTTCGATGTTTTTGTAAAAACTCTCATTGAACTCCGGGTTATCAACAATATCAAATGATGATGTTACGTCATCCTTACCCATCTTTTCATCTCCTAAATAAATACTTACGCCCCGCAGCTTCGATACCTCATGTGCTGTCTGCCAATGGAATGCTCAGACTCCCGAATGCACAAAGCACAAAATGTGAAACCCCCTGATATTTTCACACTGCTAACCCCTGATCTTCTCTCTAACTACCTGCTCCAGCAGCTTATAAACGCGGATTGCTGAGGAAATACTCAGCTTTTCATCTATGGTATGCACATGAAACATATCCGGACCAATGGATATTGCATCCACCCCAGGAAGCTTCTCACTGAGGATACCGCATTCCAGACCGGCATGGATTGCTTCCACCCTGATCTCCTTGCCTGTATGCTCTTTATAGATTCTCTTATAATGCTCACGAAGGGCTGATTCGGGTTTATACTCCCAACCGGGATACTCAGCATATTCCCGATGCTCACCGCCCAGGAAGCTGATCATATAATTCAGCTTGTTGCTCATGAAGTGCTTGTACTCATAAAGGGAGCTTCGTAAAGCACTGACAAAAACTGCTTGATTCTCCTCAACATTGAAGGCACCCAGGTTCAGAGAGCTTTCCACCAGGCCTTTAATATGGGAGCTCATCACCTGAACACCGTTTGGCATATGCACCAGCATAAATAGCATTTTCTCAAAGGATACCGGGTGCAGCGGGCGATATTCCCCATTGCCCAGATCCTCAAGCTCATATTTTAGCTGCGGTTCACTGGCAGATAACTCCTGCTTATATTTTGCCATCAGCTTTGCAATGCTTTCCTTTACCCTGGCAAAGATATCCTCTAACTCACCTTCTTCGCCCATGATCATAAGCTCTGCCTGTGCTTCCCTGGGGATTACATTATCCTTGAAACCGCCCTGCATGGTAATCAGGCCAAAGGAATGCTCTTCCCGAAGTTCAAATAAGAGTCTTCCTAAAAGAATAGGTGCGTTTGCCCGGTTTTTATCAATATCTGAACCGGAGTGGCCGCCCTGCATTCCCCCAAGACTGATCCTGAATCTTCTGCCGAAGGCATCTACACGGTTAATGGGCAAGGTACAATTGGTTCTCATGCCGCCTGCACAGCTGGTTAACACACAATCTTCCTCTTCTGAATCAAGGTTAATCAGATACTTACCCTTTAAGGAGGATAAATCAAGTGCCTGGGCACCACCCAGACCAACCTCCTCATCGGTGGTAATAATCGCTTCTAATCTTGGATGCTCAATCTCCTGATCAGAAAACATGGCCAGGATATAAGCAACCGCAATTCCATTGTCACCGCCTAAGGTTGTTCCGTCGGCATGAAGGAAGTCTCCATCTACCAAAAGCTTAATTCCATCCTTGGTAAAATCATGGGTGGAATCCTTTAATTTCTCACAAACCATATCCATATGTCCCTGCAGGATAATGGCAGGTTCATTCTCATAACCGGGTGTTGCTTCCTTTACCATGATGACATTATTGGAAGCATCCTGGATATACTCAAAATTATGTGACTTTGCAAATTCTACCAGGTAATCGCTGACACCCTTCTCATTGCCTGAGCCTCTCGGTATTTTTGAGATCTCGCTGAAATAATAAAATATTTTCTTATAATCTAACTGCTCCAAGGTTTTTTCCATGTTTAACGCCCTTCTTTCCCATAGTTAAATGACGAAAAGAACCGTGAACAACTGCCCTGCATCAGTCTGAGGATTAGACGAGGGGAAGTCAGTCTCGGTTCAAGTAAATTATTTACATACTTGCATATTCTTATCCATTAATTCTTAAAGCTATGAATCGGGGCGGGAATTCTTCCTCCACGACCGATAAAGCTGTCACAGCCAAAGGGATTCACACTCATCACTGGTGCATATCCCAGCAAGCCGCCGAATTCCACACGTTCACCCACACCCTTGCCAATAACAGGGATGATACGTACCGCAGTAGTCTTCTGGTTAATCATACCAATTGCCATCTCATCCGCAATGATACCGGAGATGGTGCTCGCCTTGGTATCGCCGGGGATTGCTATCATATCAAGACCCACAGAGCATACGCAGGTCATTGCTTCTAACTTCTCAAGGGTAAGTGCACCAACCTCCACGGAGTTGATCATTTCCTGGTCTTCACTGACCGGAATAAAGGCTCCGCTTAAGCCTCCTACATAAGAAGAAGCCATAACGCCACCCTTCTTTACCTGATCATTTAGCAGGGCAAGCGCTGCTGTGGTACCCGGAGCCCCAACCCGTTCCAGACCAATCTCCTCTAATATCTCAGCCACACTGTCGCCTACCGCAGGGGTGGGAGCCAGGGACAGGTCGATAATACCAAAAGGAATTCCAAGCATTCTGGAAGCTTCCTGCGCTACCAACTGTCCGACTCGGGTAATCTTAAAAGCAGTCTTCTTAATGGTCTCACAAAGTACTTCAAAGTCAGCATCTCTGACGCTCTCCAGGGCTTTCTTCACGACACCTGGACCGCTGACACCCACATTGATGACCGCATCGCCCTCGGTCACACCATGAAAGGCACCCGCCATAAAGGGATTGTCATCCGGTGCATTACAGAATACCACAAGCTTGGCACAGCCAATGGAATCTCTTTCCTTGGTACGCTCTGCCGTCTCAAGTATGATCTCACCCAGGAGTCTGACTGCATTCATATCAATACCGGTCTTGGTAGACCCTACATTCACTGAGCTGCATACCCGTTCTGTCTGACTGAGTGCCAGGGGAATGGATTTGATCAAAAGCTCGTCGCTTGTGGTCATGGCTTTGGATACCAGTGCAGAATAGCCACCGATAAAATTCACCCCAACCACGGTCGCGGCATGATCTAAGGTCTTAGCGATTGTTACATAATCCTCAGGTGTTTTGCAGGCAGAAGCCCCAACTAAGGATATGGGAGTAACAGATATTCTCTTATTGACAACGGGTATTCCATATTCCTTTTGGATCTTATTGCCAACAGTTACCAGATTCTTGGCAATTGTTGTTATTTTATTATAAATTTTACGGTTTAATTCGTCAAGATTTGGATCTGCACAGTCCAATAAACTGATTCCCAGTGTTATGGTACGAACATCCAGGTTCTCCTGCTCAATCATCTTATTGGTTTCGATCACTTCATTCATATTTATCATAGTATTCTGACCTTCCTGAACTTCGATTTAAGCAAGCTTATTCCCATTAAATTCTGTGCATCTTATCAAAGATATCTTCCCTTTGTGCTCTAATGATAACACCGATTTCAGCACCCAGCTTCTCTAATTCTTCCACCAAAAGCTCAAAATCTTTACCGGCAGCTGACATATCAACAATCATCATCATATTAAAAAAGCCCTGGACGATGGTTTGGGAAATGTCCAAAATATTCACGTTGTTGTTGGCCAGATAGGTACACACCTTTGCGATAATTCCTACGGTATCCTTACCGACTACGGTAATCACAGTTCTCTTCATTTGAATTTCCTCCTAGTCGTAATGCTGTTAGATTGCCATCATTTCTGAGGGTTGGTCACGATGAGCCACACTCACATTCCCAGCTGAAAAGCTGCTGCCTCTTCTTGCAAGCTCCCAGCAAACGGTCTCATAAGCCAGCTCCTCATAATTATTCTCCTTACTTAAATGTGCCAGGAAAATATGCCGTAATCGTGGTTGGATCAGACGGCTAATCAAATCGGCACAGGTTTCATTGGACAGATGGCCTCTGTCCCCCAGAATCCGCTGTTTCAAATAATAAGGATATTTTCCCACCATCAGCATATTCACATCATGATTTGCTTCAACAAGCAATAGATCCGATTGATCCAGCATGGATACAATATAATCATCGTATTTACCAAGGTCCGTGGCTATACCCACCTTCTGCCCTTCTGCTTGCATGGTGTAGCAAACCGGATTGGTGGATTGCAGACTTTTCGACTCGATTTGATTTGGTGCGTTTCGTGCGGCAGTTTTTTCCAATGCGTGTAGATGCGCGGCAGTCCAAATTGGCGAAAGTTGAATTTCTTCCGAGATGCTTTTGAGT
>JAJUHH010000061.1 GCA_029267975.1 Clostridiales bacterium | reverse complement strand
TAGGTGAAATAGTTTAGGTTGAAATGCACATTTTGGTATACTATAATGGTGCTTGGAGAGTAAAAACAAGTAATAAGGAGGACAATGCAATGAAATTTGGTTATTTCGATGATTCGAAAAAGGAGTATGTAATCACCACTCCCACAACTCCCTACCCTTGGATCAACTATCTTGGATCTCAGGAGTTCTTTTCACTGATATCCAACACAGCAGGCGGCTATTGCTTCTATAAGGATGCGAAATTGAGGAGAATTACACGTTATCGTTATAATAACGTACCTCTTGATCTGGGCGGCGGCCGCTATTATTACATTAATGACGGAGGCGATGTATGGTCTCCCTCCTGGGCTCCGGCCAAGAAGGAGCTGGACAAGTATGAATGCAGACATGGTATGGGCTATACGAAGATTACCGGCGCAAGGGGAGGCGTCGAGACAGAAGTAACCTTCTTCGTACCGATTGATACCAATGCTGAGATTCACAAGGTAGTAGTAAAGAATAACTCCGATGAGAAGAAGCAGATAAAGCTGTTCTCCTTTGTTGAGTGGTGCTTATGGAACGCACAGGATGATATGACCAACTTCCAGAGAAATTACAGTACCGGTGAGGTTGAGGTAAAGGGTTCTGTGATCTATCATAAGACAGAATATAAGGAAAGGCGGAACCACTATGCCTTCTTCTCTGTCAATGCTCCCATAGCAGGTTTTGATTCCGACAGAGAGAGTTTTATGGGCACCTATAATGGTTTCGATCATCCGCAGACAGTTTTTGCAGGCCAGCCAAACAATTCCATAGCAGATGGTTGGCACCCTGTTGCTTCCCACTGCCTGGAGATTAGCTTAGAGCCTGGAGAAACAAAGGATTTTATTTTCCTCTTAGGATATGTTGAGAATGCTTTTGAAGAAAAATTTGAAAGCAAGAATATTATAAACAAAAAGAAAGCGGAAGCTATGATAGAAAAGTATTCCACTACTGCAGCAGTGGATCAGGCTTTTGCAGAGCTGGCTGTTTACTGGGATCAGCTGTTATCCAAGTATAGGGTGGAATCAGCGGATGAGAAGCTGAACCGCCAGGTAAATATCTGGAACCAGTATCAGTGTATGGTTACCTTTAACTTATCAAGGAGTGCATCCTATTTTGAATCCGGTATCGGCAGAGGTATGGGCTTCCGTGATTCCAATCAGGATCTCCTTGGCTTTGTACATCAGATTCCCGATCGTGCAAGGGAGAGAATTATCGATCTTGCATCCACCCAGTTGCAGGATGGCGGTGCTTATCACCAGTATCAACCCCTTACCAAGAAAGGAAATGACGAGATCGGCGGCAATTTTAACGACGATCCCCTCTGGCTGGTTCTGGCGGTTACTGCCTATATCAAGGAGACGGGTGATTACTCCATCCTTGACGTTATGACACCCTTTGATAATGACGAATCCACCAGCACACCTTTGGCGGACCATTTAAAACGTTCCATGGATCATGTGCTCAACAACCTTGGACCGCATGGATTGCCTTTGATCGGCCGTGCCGACTGGAACGATTGCCTGAACTTAAACTGCTTCTCCACAGAGCCGGGTGAATCCTTCCAGACAACCACCAGCAAGGACGGCAGGGTAGCTGAATCCGTTATGATTGCAGGTATGTTCTGCTATATCGGAGACGAATATGTAGCGCTGATGAAGAAGATCGGTAATGAGGCCGAGGCTGACCGCATTCAGAAAGAGATAGACAAAATGCGTGAAGTAATTATGAGAGACGGTTGGGATGGTTCCTGGTTCGTTCGTGCTTATGATGACTTTGGCAGAAAGGTCGGCAGCAACGAGTGCGAAGAAGGTAAGATCTTTATCGAATCCCAGGGTCTGTGTATTATGGGTGACTGCGGAGTCAAGGACGGCAAGGCCATTCAGGCGCTGGATGCCGTGGAAGAAAGACTTGCAACCAAGTATGGTCTGGTTCTTCAAAATCCCGCATTTACAAAATATTATGTGGAATACGGTGAGATTTCTACTTATCCTGCAGGATATAAGGAGAATGCCGGTATCTTCTGCCATAACAATGCATGGATCATGATTGCGGAAGCACATGTGGGAAGAGGCGATAAAGCCTTTGATTATTACAGCAGAATTGCACCGGCCTATACGGAGGAATATTCTGATATTCATAGAATGGAGCCCTATGTATACTCCCAGATGGTAGCTGGTAAGGATGCAAAACGCTTTGGTGAAGCGAAGAACTCCTGGCTGACAGGTACCGCTTCTTGGAATTTTGTGGCCATTACCCAAGCAATCCTGGGAATTAAGCCGGATTATGACGGACTTCAGGTGGACCCCTGCATTCCTAAAGCATGGGATGGCTATAAGGTGCTTCGTGAATTCCGCGGAGATATTTATAACATTACAATTAAGAACCCGAACCATGTATCGAGGGGTGTTGTACAGATGTTAGTTGACGGTAAGAAGGTAGAGGGTAATATAATTCCTGTTGCCGGAGATAAAAAGACCCATCAGGTTGAGGTTATATTAGGCTAGTAATAAGCTGGCAGCTGCAAAAAGATTAATAATGCAGCTGCCTTTTTTTGTGTCCATTATAGGATGCGATGCTTACTCCTCATATGTATCTTTGTATCTGGAGCTGAGCTCTTCATACTTATTCTTCATCAGGTTGACTGTTTTATCCCATTGCTCTTTGACTCCCTTGCCGTGAAGAATGTCCACAGCTACATGAAAGATGGTATAAAAAACACATGCCGCAAGAATACAATTAACAAATTTCTTCATACAGAACCGCCCAGAAGTGATGTTATAATTATTATATGAGAATGGTAAAATATTGCTATATTATTCTTGGTTTGCTTTTTATAAAAAAAGTGCTAGAATAGAGACATTAAACCTAAAGAAGGAAGAAAACCTCAATGAAGCGATTTTTCATCTATCTGGAAGCCAGTGTATTACCCTTTATTGTGGCTGAAAGTATATTATTAGTCCTGGCAACGATCATAGGCATACTGAATGAACAGTTCCTTGGCTTAGCAGAGGCGACCTATCTGCTCTCCGTTATTGCTGTAGTAATATGGGGAAGCATCTTTTTCTTCTGGTACCGCCATGAGACCCGCTTTGAGGGAAAGGGACGAGTTCGTGAGCTACTAAAAGTAAAGAATATCATACTGTTTATATTTCTGGGGATTGGTTGTCAATTCTTCTCCTCGGGAGTCATGAGTCTGCTGCAGTATAGCTTCGAACGTGCTTTTCGTCAATATGGGCAGGTGATAGAAAGTATCTTAAATGAAAATATAGTTCTTGTACTTTTATATACAGTTATTATAGCACCCCTTGCCGAGGAAGTTGTATTTCGCGGACTGATCCTGCATAGAGCGCGAAGGACAGTAAGCTTCTGGGGAGCGAATATCCTTCAGGCAGTCTTCTTTGGCTTGTATCATCAGAATCTGATACAGGGAGTTTATGCAACTGCAATCGGACTTTTGCTTGGAATGATTTATCGCAAATTTAATACGATCATCGCACCGATACTACTTCATATTTTGATCAATGCCAGTGCCTTTATTGTACTGCTGGTGCCTGCGGCAATCCCCAGCTATCTTGCCATGGCCGTCGGAGGAGCTTTGTTTATCCTGCTTGCGGTTAAGGACTTAAAGCTGCTCAGAGGATCTCGCCCCAAAAAAATGTAAGGGACTTTGATTTGCTCTTGCATTTTTATTCGGGTTAATATAAGATACTATTACAATTGAATTATCAAAAGAAATATCTTGATTGGTTTTAATCCGCTTTGCTTCGGATATGTCTAGCGTACCCTGCATGGGACGAAAAGACAAATGCCATCAAAGTGTCTGACCTTCAGGATTATCTGGTGCACTGATATAATCTCAGCGCACTTACTCCATATGAATCGTCTTGACCCGTTCGTTCGCGGCAGGAACCTGTATATGGTTTATTCAAAATGACTGAAAAGATATGTTATCAGAATAACTGTATCCTTGTACACCTTCGTGAAATCGACGGCAATCGAGTCGGATTTCATAAAGGTGTTTTTGTATGATTTAATTGTACATTGACCAATACTACTCATAGATTGGAACAATCAGAAGGAGGATATTATGGTAACAAATCAAAAAACCTTACGTTTAGTGCAGCTGGCACTATTTACTGCCATTATTCTTTTAATGGCATTTACCCCCATTGGGTACATTAAAACAGGGGGATTATCAATTACCCTGCTGGTACTTCCGGTTGCAGTGGGAGCAATTACCCTTGGACCTGTAAGTGGGGCAATCCTGGGGGGAATCTTTGGACTGACAAGCTTTATTCAATGCTTCGGGCTGGATCCCTTCGGAACGACCCTCTTAAGCATTGACCCGGCAAAGACCTTTATCCTGTGCTTTGTACCTCGTATACTGATGGGATGGCTTACCGGTCTTATTTTCCTGGCGGTAAAGAAGATGGCAAAAAACAGCAACATATCTTATATCGTGGGAAGCTTAGCAGGTCCTTTGCTTAATACGATTTTTTTCATGCCAACCTTTGTTTGGTTTTTCTATGATACAGATTATGTTCAGGGCTTTGCCACACAGTTGAATGTCAGCAATGCTTTTGCCTTTGTGGTTGCTTTCGTAGGGCTGAACGGCTTGATCGAGGCAGCTGTGAACTTTGTGGCGGGTACTGCCATATCAAAAACCATTGATGTCGTAACCAAAAAAGCCAGGGCTTAATTACAATTAGTTCTTGACAATCACACAGGTGCGTGTTACAATGTGTTAGCTGTGAGTATTGTGAAGCAATATTTACATGGTCCAAGAAGAGATCCATCTCTCACCCATAACGTAAGGTATTTACTGTGAACGGGTTAATGCAATTAAAATTTCAACATATTCTTGTATAGAGGTATGATGTTATGTGCATTCGGGTGGATATTCTTTATCCACCCTTTTTATATGCAAAGAGCATAGAAACTATGTAACAGTGAACCTAAAACCTATGGAGGTGCAGTACTATTAGCGATTTAATGATTAACGAACAAATCAGAGACAAAGAAGTCAGGCTGATTGGTGAAGACGGAGAGCAGTTAGGGATTATGTCTGCCAAGGATGCAATGAAGCTTGCAAAGGAGGCGAATCTTGACCTTGTCAAAATCGCTCCCACAGCAAAGCCACCCGTTTGTAAAATTATCGATTACGGTAAATACAGATACGAGTTGGCAAGAAAAGAAAAGGAAGCCAAGAAAAAACAGAAGGTTACCGATGTCAAAGAGATTCGTTTATCACCTAACATTGATGAGAATGACTTAAATACAAAGGCAAACCAAGCTCGTAAATTTATTACCCACGGCGATAAGGTAAAGGTTGCCCTACGTTTCCGCGGACGCGAAATGGCTCATACCACATCCTCTAAGGTTATCCTGGATAATTTCTTTGCAAAGCTCGAGGATATCGCAGTGATTGAAAAGCCTGCGAAACTCGAAGGTAGAAGTATGATTATGTTCTTAACAGAAAAACGTTAAAATACTAAGCTAAAACAGCCTTTTTACGGCGGCAGTTTTACGGCGGTCTTTGGCTGTATCAATTATTAAGGAGGAAATATCATGCCCAAGTTAAAAACAAGCAAAGCAGCAGCTAAGCGCTTCAAAGTCACAGGAACTGGAAAGTTAAAGAGAATGAAGGCTTACAAGAGCCATATCTTAACCAAGAAATCCGCTAAAAGAAAGAGAAATTTAAGAAAACCTGCTATGACGGATTCAACAAATATCAAAAACATGAAGAAGATCTTACCATATCTTTAAGATTGGTGATAAGGAGGAATAGAACATGGCAAGAATTAAAGGCGGATTAAACGCGAAGAAAAGACATAATAAAGTATTAAAGCTGGCTAAGGGTTACAGAGGCGCCAGATCAAAACAGTATAGAGTAGCAAAGCAGTCAGTAATGAGAGCTTTAACCTCATCTTTCGCAGGTAGAAAAGAAAGAAAGAGACAGTTCAGACAGTTATGGATTGCAAGAATTAATGCTGCTGCGAGAATGAATGGATTATCCTACAGCAAATTCATGTACGGCTTAAAGTTAGCAAATGTTGAGATCAACAGAAAGATGCTTTCCGACATGGCAATCAACGATGCACAGGGCTTTACTGCACTTGCTGAGGTTGCTAAGTCCAAGCTGGCATAAATATAAATTACAGATTTTAAGAGAGTAATTGCAATAGCAATTGCTCTTTTTTTGTCGAAAAATCCGCCGGCTTCTCTTTGATAGCAAAGGGGAAGATTATCTAATGCTTCCTGCAAAACTCTTTTTATTCCTGCAATACTATATTCTTTGGGATATCTATATAATAGTGGTAAAGGTAATTCTGATAGGGGTCATTATGACAGCTGAGGAGCGTAACAGGATCATCAGTGAGGACTATGCCGATTTACTGATTTCTTATAGTGGAGATATGAACATACTCAACCGCTTTGAAGACGCTACGATACATATCATCAATTTTTTTGATGCGGTGGTCCATGTTCCGGTGTCACAAATTACTGATAATATCATCATGGAATTGGGTTACTCCGTCATGCCTTCCTTATTTGGGACAATCAGCGAGGCTAGTCTGGAGGCTTCCGGTATTGTCAGGTTACGAAATATTCCGAATTTTAATCTTCGGGGTCAGGGGGTTCTGATTGGGATTATTGATACAGGAATTGATTACACCAATCCTATCTTTCGCAAAGCAGATAATACATCCAAAATAGCTTATCTTTGGGATCAGACAATTCAAAGTGATAATTATCCCGGTCATACTTACTATGGCACAGAGTATTCTCAGCAACAGATTAATGAGGCCTTGCAAAGTGATGAGCCCAGATCGATTGTCCCGACAACGGATGAGGTTGGACATGGAACGATGCTGGCAGGCATTGCTGCAGGAAATGAAGTACCGGACAGTGATTTTTATGGAATTGCACCGGATGCAGAGCTGGTGGTAGTAAAGCTCAAGCCGGCAAAGCGTTATCTCAGGGAATTCTTTCGTATACCGGATACAGCAAACTGCTATCAGGAAAATGATATCTTATTTGCTCTTGATTATGTGATCAGTGTTGCGATCCGGCTAAACCGTCCCCTAGCATTATGCATTGCTCTCGGTACTTCCCAGGGAGCACATGATGGCAGAGGTACCTTAAGCGGCTACCTGTCCCTGCGGGCGGAGACCCTGCAGGTGGGTGTTGTTGTGGCGGCCGGGAATGAGGGAAATGCCAGAAGACATTTTTCCGGTACGATCAATCCTGAGGTGGGGCGTGAAACCATGGAGATCTTTGTAGGAGAAAATGAGCCTGGCTTCTCCCTTGAGATCTGGGGCAGATCCCCCGGAACCTTTTCCATTGATGTTCAGACACCCTCCGGCGAATATGTGCCGCAGATCATTCCGCGTCTGGATGAAAATAGGGATATCACCTTTATTTTTGAACCCACCCGGATTTTAATCGATTATCAGTTGATTGAATCCCAAAGCGGAAATCAAATGATACTGGTTCGATTTACTGATCCCAGTCCGGGGATCTGGAGAATAAATGTCTATGGAAGAGGTGGCCTGGCAACACAATTTAACGCATGGTTACCCATGGCCGGGTTCATTTCCAATGATACCTATTTTATTCGTTCTGATCCCTACACCACCATTTTATCTCTTGGAAATGCTCCTGTACCCATTACAGTGACAGCCTATAATACGGAGGATGAAAGTTTATTTCTGGATGCCAGCAGAGGGTTTACGGCCACTGGTGCTGTGAAACCGGACATTGCGGCTCCCGGTGTCAATATTACTGCCCCCACCTTAGATGGAGGCTTTGCGGGAGTGACAGGCACGAGTGCCAGTGCTGCGCATACAACCGGAGTGACTGCGCTCTTTTTGGAATGGGCGGTTGTCCGCGGGAATCAACCGGATGTAAATTCCACGGATATTAAGGTTTTTATGACGCGGGGTGCCAGACGAAACCCCAGCATACAATATCCCAACCGGGATTGGGGGTATGGGATCCTGGATATCTATAATATATTTGATATTCTTCGGCCGGGAGCATCGCAAGGGAGGTGAAAGAGTTATGACGTCTGAATCGATACGCAGAGTGAATGCGGAGAACAGACAGATTATTACCAGTGAAGAATATGTTGATTTAGTAGTCGAGTTCAATCAAAACGAGAACCTCCTGCGGCGATATACAGATGGCATCGTACAGGTTATGAATGACCGCTATGCAGTTGTATATGTACCGGCTGCTCAACTCGATAATCGCTTTATTACCACCTTTGGCTATAATGTGCTACCCTCCTGCTATGGCCTAATGAGCCAAATCAGTCTGGAAGCCTCCGGAGTGATACGCCTTCGTCGAAGTCCTGTCTTTAATCTTCTCGGGGAGGGGGTATTGGTGGGACTGGTTGATACCGGCATTGATTATACCAATCCAATCTTTAGAAATGCTGATGGAAGCACAAGGATTGCAGCAATTTGGGACCAGACCATTGATAGTGACAGGTATCCTGAGTATTACTTCTATGGCACGGAATATCTGGAGGAAGATATCAATCAGGCACTGCAAAGTGAGAATCCCCTGGAGGTCCTTCCCTCCACCGACGAGAATGGGCATGGAACCATGCTTGCCGGAATTGCTGCCGGTAATGTGGATACTGCAAATAATTTCAGCGGTGTTGTCCCAGGCTCCAAACTTGCCATTGTCAAGCTGAAGCAGGCGAAAAGAGCCTTATTGGATTTTTACCTGATACCGCAGGATGCAGTAGCTTATCAGGAAAATGACATTATGTGGGGTCTGCAATATCTGATCGGAGTGGCCAGAAGGCTCAACATGCCAATCGCTATCTGTATTGGGTTAGGCTCGTCTCAGGGTCCTCATGACGGAAGGTCAACCTTAAGCCATTTAATCTCTGTAGGGGCCAATTTTCCGGGTGTTTCCATCGTTACTGCTGCAGGGAATGAAGGAAATACCAGAAGACATTATTTTAGCCGGATCAGACCGGATTCCGAATCAAGCGTTGTGGAATTAAACGTGGGGGAGAATGAGAGCGGTTTTACCATGGAGCTTTGGGGAACTGCGCCCAATACCTATTCTATTGATATCTTGTCCCCATCGGGAGAATACATTCCCAGAATTGTGGAAGGCCTTCGGGTGAACAGAACCATCAGCTTTGTATTTGAGCGGACAGTTATCTATGTTGATTATGTGATGATTGAAGCCCGGACAGGGGACCAGGTGATCGTAATGCGTTTTGAAAACCCTACTTCTGGCATATGGCGTTTTCAGGTTTATACCAGAGGTGATCTGGAAGGTTCCTTTCATATCTGGCTCCCAATCACTGCTTTTATTTCTCCTAATACCTACTTCGTTGAATCAGATCCTTACACCACCATTACCTCACCAGGGACCTCCATCAATCCTATTACGGTCACAGCTTATAATCCGAGTGTCAATAATAACCTTTATCAAAGTGCAAGCAGAGGCTATACAAGAATAGGTGAAATCAAACCGGATGTGGCAGCGCCTGGAGTCAACATCCAGGCACCGGACTTACAGCAGGGATATACCCAGATCTCCGGTACCGGCGCTGCGGCGGCACATACGACAGGTATCGCTGCTATCTTACTTGAATGGGCGATTGTACGGAACAATTATCCTGGAGTCGATTCGGCACAAATCAAGAGATTTTTAATCCGCGGTGCAAGCCGTAACCCGAATCTAAGCTATCCAAACCGTGACTGGGGATATGGAATTGTTGATATATATAATGTATTTGACATCCTTAGGGCAAGTACCCAGGATGGATAATAGAAAAGGGAAGGGTAATTTACGCGTAGAACAAGCCGGAAGATAAAAGTTGCCAATTACTGGCCTTGCTTATGAAAAGAATGATGGTACTTGGTTAAAATATAATTAAAATGATTAGAGATTGAAGTAATTGGTTGCGGTTTTGCGTTATATATAATATGATGGGTTTGGAAATATATACATGTCCATGATGTCAAGAGAAATGATTGACATCCCTATCAATCTATTTTTTCTAAGTGGGAGGAAGAAACACATGAGAAATAAGTTATCAAACGTTTTATGGGGGTTTTTCTTCATAATCATAGGAATCGGATTCGCCGGAAACGTTATGAACCTGTGGGACTTTCATTTGTTTTTTGACGGATGGTGGACCTTGCTTATCATTATTCCCTGCTTTATCAGCATGATCCAGTCCGGTTTCGGAACAGGTTCCACCATTGGTTTTATTATTGGTGTATTATTGTTGGTAAGTTATCAGGTAAATCTACGTTTTAGTGTTTGGGAGCTTATCATACCGGCAATTCTAGTATTTATTGGTATTCGCATTATTTTTCAGGGGGCCTTTCGCAGGCGTCCTAATTTCGACCAGAGCTATACAACAGGTGCTGCACAGGGTCAGACCTATTCAGGAGCAGCTGCACCCGAGTATAGTGCAATCTTTAGCAGCAACAGGATCAATATTACAGACCAGTTCTACAAAACCAGTGTGAATGCTGTCTTTGGAGGTCTTGTTCTGGACCTGAGGGATGCACGTATCACCGGCGACTGTGAAATCAATGCCCAGGCAATCTTTGGTGGAATTGATATTTATCTGCCCCAAGGCGTCAACGTGAAGATCAATAATGTGCCTATTTTCGGAGGAGTCAGCAATAAACATATGCAATCAGCAGATGTGGCAGCACCGGTTGTTTATGTGAATTCCACCTGTATGTTTGGAGGGATTGATAT
>JAJUHH010000060.1 GCA_029267975.1 Clostridiales bacterium | reverse complement strand
TTCTGCCAGGTGCCTATACTGCTGCTCAATTCATAAAATGAATTGAGCGAAAACAGGATGTCTGCTTTTGCAGACATCCTGTTTTTAACTTCGTAAATTGTATAAATTTGCATGTATAAAATGTAAAATTCGATATTGACAGTAGACACCAAGTGTGCTAGTATGAAAGATGCACTATTGTGGTGTTATATGCCTAATTATTTATATTATAGCATATATGATTCGAATTGAAAAGAAGTTTTTTATGCAGAATCAGGATTAAAATGGAATTGCATTTTAATCGTGCAACACACTTATTAAATTCAAGGGGTGAAAACGTCAATGGACAAGAACAGAATGCATCCAATTAAGGTTGGTAATAACGTTAGAATGAGTTACTCCAAACAAAAAGAAGTCCTCGGGATGCCCAATCTCATTGAAGTACAGAAGGATTCCTACCAATGGTTTTTGAACGAGGGACTCAAAGAAGTATTTGATGATATTTCTCCGATTGCAGACTACAGCGGGCATTTGAGTTTGGAATTCGTAGACTTCACGTTATGTGAGGATGACATCAAATATACGATTGAAGAGTGTAAGGAAAGAGATGCAACCTATGCAGCTCCTTTGAAGGTTAAGGTAAGACTTCATAATAAAGAAAATAACGAGATTAATGAACACGATATTTTCATGGGAGATCTGCCCTTAATGACCGAGACTGGAACCTTTGTCATCAACGGTGCTGAAAGAGTTATTGTTAGTCAGCTAGTACGTTCCCCTAGTATATATTATGCTATTGATCATGACAAGATTGGTAAGAAATTATTCTCCTCCACGGTTATTCCCAACAGAGGTGCATGGCTGGAGTATGAGACTGATTCCAATGATGTCTTTTATGTTCGTGTAGACCGTAACAGAAAGGTTCCGATCACTACCTTTATCAGAGCCTTAGGTTATGGTACCAACGAAGAAATCAAGCAATTATTCGGTGAGGAGCCGAAGATTCTTGCATCCCTTGCAAAGGATCCGTCCACAGCAAAAGATCCGACCGGCAGCTATCAGGACGGTCTTCTTGAGTTATATAAAAAGCTTCGCCCCGGTGAGCCTCTGGCTGTTGAAAATGCAGAAAACTTATTAAACAGCATGTTCTTCGATGCAAGAAGATATGATCTTGCAAAGGTTGGACGTTATAAATTCAATAAGAAGCTTGCATTCCGCAACCGTATTGTCGGCTTTGTTTTATCGGAGGATGTTGTTGATAAGTCCACCGGTGAGATTATTGCTTCCGCAGGAACCATGGTTAATGATGCACTGGCAAGGCAGATTCAGAATGCCGCTGTGCCCTCTGTTATGGTACAAGCGGAGGAGCGTAATGTTAAGGTTATCTCCAATATGATGGTTGATATTGCTCATTATGTTGATATCGACAGGAGAGAGCTTGGTATTACGGAGGATGTTTATTATCCGGTTCTCAAGACTATACTGGAAAATAATAGCAATCCTGAAGATCTGAAGGACGCAATTAAGAAGCACATCAACGAATTAATCCCTAAACATATTACCAAGGAAGATATTATAGCTTCCATTAACTATAATATACATCTGGAATATGGCATTGGTAATCCGGATGATATCGACCACCTGGGCAACAGAAGAATCAGGGCGGTTGGTGAGTTATTGCAGAATCAATATCGTATCGGACTTTCCCGTATGGAACGTGTGGTACGTGAAAGAATGACAACACAGGACCTGGAGGGAATCAGTCCTCAGTCCTTAATTAACATTAAGCCTGTTACTGCAGCGGTGAAGGAGTTCTTCGGAAGCTCCCAGCTGTCACAGTTCATGGATCAGCATAACCCTCTGGGTGAGTTGACCCATAAGAGACGTCTCTCCGCATTGGGACCTGGTGGTTTGTCCCGTGATAGAGCCGGTTTCGAGGTTCGAGACGTTCACTATTCCCATTACGGAAGAATGTGTCCTATTGAGACACCTGAAGGTCCTAACATCGGTTTGATCAACTCTCTTGCAACCTATGCAAGAATTAATGAATATGGCTTTATCGAGGCACCTTATCGTAAGGTTGATAAGGCTGATCCTATGAATCCGAGAGTTACCGACGAGGTTGTTTACCTGACAGCAGACGAAGAGGATAAATATATCGTAGCTCAGGCGAATGAAGAGTTGGATGAAAACGGATACTTTAAGGGTAACAGTATCTCCGGTCGTTATAAGGATGAGACCTCCCAGTATGAGAAGCAGAAGATCGACTTAATGGACGTGTCCCCGAAGATGGTATTCTCCGTGGCTACGGCCTTAATTCCTTTCCTTGAGAACGACGATGCGAACCGTGCCCTCATGGGTGCCAACATGCAGCGTCAGGCCGTTCCCTTGCTCCTCACTGAGGCTCCCGTTGTTGGAACCGGTATTGAAGCGAAAGCAGCCATTGACTCCGGTGTATGCGTTGTTGCAAAGAAGTCAGGTGTTGTAGATCGCGTAACTGCAAAAGAAATTGTAGTAAAAAATGATGATAATACAAAGACTTCCTATCGTTTGATTAAGTTCTCTAGGAGTAACCAGGGAACATGTATCAACCAGAGACCTATTGTGTTCCGTGGTGACAGAGTGGAGGCAGGACAGGTAATTGCAGACGGTCCTTCCACCTCCAAGGGTGAGCTGGCACTGGGTAAGAACCCCTTAATCGGATTTATGACCTGGGAAGGTTATAACTACGAGGATGCGGTTCTCCTTAGCGAGCGTCTGGTTCAGGAGGATGTCTATACTTCTGTGCATATTGAAGAGTATGAGGCAGAAGCAAGAGATACCAAATTGGGACCGGAAGAGATCACAAGAGATGTTCCCGGTGTTGGTGATGATGCCTTAAAGGATCTGGACGAAAGAGGTATTATCCGTATCGGTGCTGAGGTTCGTGCCGGAGATATCTTAGTTGGTAAGGTTACACCTAAGGGTGAGACCGAGCTGACTGCAGAAGAGAGACTTCTTAGAGCAATCTTTGGTGAGAAGGCGAGAGAGGTTCGTGATACCTCCTTACGTGTTCCTCATGGTGAATATGGTATTATTGTGGATGCGAAGGTATTTACAAGAGAGAACGGTGATGAGCTGTCTCCCGGTGTAAACCAGACCGTTCGTGTTTATATTGCCCAGAAGAGAAAGATTCAGGTTGGTGACAAGATGGCTGGTCGTCACGGTAACAAGGGTGTTGTCTCCCGCGTGCTTCCGGTTGAGGATATGCCTTTCCTGCCCAACGGCAGACCTCTTGATATCGTTCTTAATCCGCTGGGTGTACCTTCCCGTATGAATATCGGACAGGTACTTGAGATCCACTTATCCCTTGCTGCCAAGGTACTTGGTATTGATATTTCAACACCGGTATTCGACGGAGCAAACGAGTATGATATTATGGATACCCTGGAGATTGCAAATGATTATGCAAACAGCTCCTGGGAAGAGTTTGAAGCAAAATATAAAGATACACTGCATCCGGAGATTATGGAATATCTGAAGAATCATCCGGAGAACAGAGAAGAGTGGAAGGGCGTTCCTATTAACCGTGACGGTAAGGTAAGACTCCGTGACGGTAGAACCGGTGAATACTTCGATGGTGCCGTAACGGTAGGCTTCATGCACTACCTGAAGCTTCATCACCTGGTTGATGATAAGATCCATGCACGTTCCACCGGTCCTTACTCCTTAGTAACACAGCAGCCGTTAGGCGGTAAAGCACAGTTCGGTGGACAGAGATTTGGTGAGATGGAGGTTTGGGCACTTGAGGCTTATGGTGCTGCTTATATCCTTCAGGAAATCCTTACCGTGAAGTCCGATGATGTTACCGGCCGTGTGAAGACCTACGAAGCAATTATTAAGGGTGAGAACATTTCCGAGCCCGGTATTCCTGAGTCCTTCAAGGTATTGCTGAAGGAACTCCAGTCACTTGCACTTGACGTTACAGTTCTTGATGAGAACGGCAACGAAGTGAAGATGACAGAAAGCATTGACTACGGTGATTCTGATTTGACTCCGTTAATCGAAGGTGACAATAACTTTAGATATGATGAAGGCTATGAAGACGCCGGCTTTACCCAGACGAATGTTGAAGATATGGACACTGAAATTTTTGACATTTATGAGGATGAACCCGAAGATATGCTGGATGATGGTATTTATGAAGATGAAGAGGATGAAGAACCTACAGAAGACATTTGTCCTAATTGTGGAGCAATCGTAGCAGAAGGAAGTAAGCGCTGCAAAGCTTGCGGGCAGTCTTTAACCGGAAGATAAGAGCTTAAGTTCAAGAAGGGAGAGCCAAAGGATGTCTGAAATGATTAGCAGTATTCAAGAGATAACCTATGATGCAATAAAAATTGGTTTAGCCTCACCTGAAAAGATCAGAGAGTGGTCCAAAGGAGAGGTTAGAAAGCCGGAGACAATCAATTACAGAACCTTAAAGCCGGAAAAGGATGGCTTGTTCTGTGAGAGAATCTTTGGACCCAGCAAGGACTGGGAATGCCATTGCGGTAAATACAAGAAGATTAGATATAAGGGCGTTGTTTGTGACCGTTGCGGCGTTGAAGTAACGAAAGCAAGCGTACGTCGTGAGAGAATGGGTCATATTGAGCTGGCTGCTCCGGTTTCCCATATCTGGTATTTTAAAGGAATCCCCAGCCGTATGGGTCTGATTCTTGACCTGTCTCCCAGAACACTGGAGAAGGTACTGTATTTTGCTTCCTATATCGTACTTGATAAGGGAAACACTGATTTACAGTACAAACAGGTTCTGAATGAGAAGGAAAAGCAGGAAGCAATTGAGAAATACGGCTATAACAGCTTCCGCCTCGGTATGGGTGCCGAGGCAATCCAGGAGCTGTTGCAGGCAATTGATCTGGAGAAGGAATCAAGGGAGTTAAAGAAGGGATTAAAGGACTCCACAGGCCAGAAGCGTGCAAGGATCATTAAGCGCCTTGAGGTTGTGGAAGCCTTCCGTGAATCCGGCAACAAGCCGGAGTGGATGATCCTGTCCGTTATCCCGGTTATTCCTCCGGACCTGAGACCTATGGTTCAGTTGGATGGTGGTCGTTTTGCTACCTCCGATATGAATGATCTATATCGTAGAATTATCAACCGTAATAACCGTCTGAAGAGACTTCTTGAGCTTGGTGCTCCGGACATTATCGTTCGCAACGAGAAGAGAATGCTTCAGGAAGCGGTTGATGCCTTAATTGATAACGGCAGAAGAGGAAGACCGGTAACCGGACCCGGAAACAGAGCGCTTAAATCTCTATCCGATATGTTAAAGGGTAAGCAGGGACGTTTCCGTCAGAATCTGCTTGGTAAACGTGTTGACTACTCCGGACGTTCCGTTATCGTTGTAGGACCCGAACTTAAGCTTTATCAGTGCGGTCTGCCTAAGGAAATGGCAATCGAGTTATTCAAGCCCTTCGTTATGAAGGAGCTGGTAGCAAGAGGAACCGCTCACAATATTAAATCTGCTAAGAAAATGGTTGAAAGACTCCAGTCCGAGGTATGGGATGTGCTGGAGGAGGTTATCAAAGAGCATCCGGTTATGCTTAACCGTGCTCCTACCCTCCACAGACTTGGTATCCAGGCATTCGAGCCGGTACTGGTTGAAGGTAAGGCAATTAAGCTCCATCCTTTGGTATGTACCGCTTACAATGCCGACTTCGACGGTGACCAGATGGCGGTGCACTTGCCTCTGTCCGTAGAAGCACAGGCAGAATGCCGTTTCTTACTGCTTTCACCCAACAACCTCTTAAAGCCCTCCGATGGTGCGCCTGTGGCTGTTCCTTCCCAGGATATGGTCCTTGGTATTTACTACCTGACCATCGAGAGAGAGACCGGCAAACCTGTCAGCCATTTCTATAAGAACCTGAATGAAGCAATTCTCGCTTATGAGAATGGTGCAATATCACTTCATGAAATGATCAAGGTGAGAAGAAGCGGTATCAACAACAAGGGCGAGATGGAGACCAGAACCATCCAGTCCACTCTGGGACGTTTTATTTTCAACGAAATCATTCCTCAGGATCTTGGCTTCGTTGACAGAAGCAAGGATGAGAACTTCTTAACACTGGAGATCAACTTCTTAGTTGGTAAGAAGCAATTAAAGCCTATTCTTGAAAAGTGTATCAATATCCACGGTGCTACCAAGACCGCTGAGATTCTTGATGCTGTAAAAGCCTTAGGTTATAAATATTCCACCCGTGCTGCCATGACAGTATCCATCTCCGATATGGAGGTGCCTGCAGATAAGGCAGAGATCATTGCCGATGCGGAAGCTACCATTGAGAATATTGCAAAAGAATACAGACGTGGTAGAATGACCGAGGAAGAAAGATACAATACCGTAATCGAGACCTGGAAGGAAGCAGATAAGATCCTTACCGAAAAGCTGTTAAGCGGTCTTGATAAGTTTAATAATATTAAGATGATGTCCGACTCCGGTGCCCGTGGTTCCGATAAGCAGATTAAGCAGCTTGCCGGTATGCGTGGTTTGATGGCGGATACCTCCGGACGTACCATTGAGTTGCCCATTAAGTCCAACCTTCGTGAAGGTCTTGACGTATTGGAGTACTTCATCTCCGCACATGGTGCCCGTAAGGGTCTGTCCGATACAGCGCTTCGTACAGCGGACTCCGGTTATCTGACCCGTCGTCTGGTTGACGTATCACAGGATTTGATTATCCGTGAGGTTGACTGCTGTGAAGGGCAGGAAATTCCGGGTATGTGGATCAAGGCATTCATGGACGGCAAAGAAGTCATCGAAACGCTGGAAGAGAGAATTACAGGAAGATATTCCTGCGAGACCCTCTACGATGCAGACGGTGAAGTTATCGTAAAAGCAAATCATATGATCACCCCTAAGCGTGCTGCAAGAATTATCGCAACGGGTGTTGAAAAGGTTAAAATCCGTACTGTACTTTCCTGTAAGTCTCATATCGGTGTATGCGCGAAGTGCTATGGCGCTAACATGGCTACCGGCGAGGCTGTTCAGGTTGGTGAGGCAGTAGGTATTATCGCTGCTCAGTCCATCGGTGAACCCGGTACACAGCTTACAATGCGTACCTTCCATACCGGTGGTGTTGCGGGTGATGACATCACACAGGGTCTTCCCCGTGTCGAGGAGCTCTTCGAGGCAAGAAAGCCCAAGGGTCTTGCGATCATCGCAGAGTTCGGCGGCGTGGTATCCATTAAAGATACCAAGAAGAAGCGTGAAGTCATCATAACCAATAGCGAAACAATGGAAAGTAAGGCATACTTAATTCCTTACGGCTCCAGAATCAAGGTTCAGGATGGCGACGTTCTTGAAGCCGGTGACGAACTTACCGAAGGTAGTGTAAATCCTCACGATATCTTAAAGATTAAGGGTATTCGTGCTGTACAGGATTATATGATCCAGGAAGTTCAGAGAGTATACCGCCTGCAAGGTGTTGAGATCAACGATAAGCATATTGAGGTTATCGTTCGTCAGATGCTGAAGAAGGTTCGTATTGAATCAAACGGAGATACCAATTTCTTACCCGGTACACTTGTTGATATCCTTGACTTTGAAGATGAGAATGCAAGAATGATTGAAGAAGGCCTTGAGCCGGCAGAAGGCAAGCAGGTAATGCTTGGTATTACCAAGGCGTCCCTGGCTACCAGCTCCTTCCTGTCAGCTGCATCCTTCCAGGAGACCACCAAGGTTCTTACGGAAGCAGCAATTAAGGGGAAGGTTGACCCCTTGATCGGTCTTAAGGAAAATGTTATCATTGGTAAGTTAATCCCTGCCGGAACCGGTATGAAGAGATATCGCTCTGTGAAGTTAGACACTGATACCATGGACGAATATATGTTGTCAGAGGAGTTAGATACCGATAACAACTATGGTGATGGATTTGGTGACTTCGAGTTTACGGAAGATGCATATAATGACGGTGAGTTCTTCGACGAGTCTTATGAGGAAGGTTTCTATGAGGGCGAAGACGGTATTCCTGAAGTGGTTTATGATGAGGAGAAGTATGCAAGGGATGAGGATCTGATCGGCAGAGAAGATGCAATACCCGGCATGGATGACGCTCACGTAAACTATGGTGAGAACTCTCATAATGAAGGTGACTGGACTGAGGCAGATTTCAATCTTAAGGGCATCGTAGAAGACGATTACAGTGATGATTAATGATACAATAATTGGAGCAATATCATGTTCCGATGCGAATAAAAGGGGAAGTAAGTTCTCCCCGGGTTGAAGAACCTGAACTGCGAAAAGCTAATGACTTCTGTTTCATAGGCAGAGGCATTAGCTTTTTGCTTTTCTTAAAAAAGGATTGCATTTAAAAACGAGACATTGTATGATTATGTAAGTATAAAAATATGCAATAAGTGGCTACATTTGCTAATTATTCAGCGGAAGAAAGGACGAAATAATGAGTATGGAATATTTGAAAAAATATGAAGAATGGTTAACGAACCCATACTTCGATGAGGCAACCAGAGCTGAGCTTGCAGCCTTAAAGGGAAATGATAATGAGATTAAGGAAAGATTTTATAAAGACCTTGAATTTGGTACCGGAGGACTCCGTGGTATCTTAGGTGCAGGTGTGAACCGTATGAATTTATATACAGTCAGAAGAGCAACTCAGGGACTGGCGAATACCATTAAAAAGCACGCAGGCGAAGAGAAAGGCGTTGCGATTGCCTTCGATTCCAGAAGAATGTCTCCGGAATTTGCACTTGATGCTGCTTTATGCCTGGCTGCCAATGGTATTCATGCATATTTATTCGAGTCATTAAGACCTACTCCCGAGCTGTCCTTTGCAGTTCGTACTTTAGGCTGCATTGCCGGTATCGTTATTACAGCAAGCCATAACCCGCCTGAATACAATGGCTATAAGGTATATTGGGAAGATGGCGCACAGATTACTTATCCCAAGGATGTAGAAATCATCAGGGAGGTAAATGCCATCACAGACTTTGCTTACGCTAAGACCATGAAGAAGGAAGACGCTTTGGCTCAGGGCTTATTAACCATGATTGGAAAAGAGCTTGATGACAAGTATATGGCTGAGCTTAAGAAACTGGTCCTTCATCCCATTAGTGAAGAAGGCAAGCAGATGAAGATTGTTTATACCCCTCTGCATGGAACCGGTAATCTTCCTGTCAGAAGAATTTTAAAGGAGCTTGGCTTTGAGCATGTATTTGTAGTACCCGAGCAGGAGCTGCCCGATTCAGAATTTTCTACCGTAGGTTATCCAAACCCTGAGGATCCGAAGGTATTTACCATAGCCCAAAAGCTGGCCGAAGAGGTAGGTGCAGATCTGATTCTTGCCACCGATCCGGATGCAGACCGCCTTGGTATCATGGTAAGGGATGATCAGGGTGAGTTCGTTCTCTTTAACGGCAACATGACCGGTGCCTTACTGGCAGAATATGAATTCTCCCAGAAGGCTGAGTTAGGTATCCTGCCCAAGAATGCAGCCCTCATTAAGACCATTGTAACCGGCAATATCTCCGACCTAATTGCAGAGCATTATAATGCGAAGCTGATCGAGGTATTGACAGGCTTTAAATATATTGGTGAGCAGATCAAATACTTTGAAGAGACCGGTTCCAATGAATATATTTTTGGCTACGAGGAGAGCTATGGCTGCCTTGTAGGTACCCATTCCAGAGATAAGGATGCAATTGTCGCGGTAATGAGCTTATGCGAAGCAGCTGCATTCTACCGGTCCAAGGGCATTTCCTTATATGAGCAGATGAACAATATATACAAGAAATACGGCTATTTCAAGGAAGACCTGGTATCAGTCACCTTAAAAGGTATCGAAGGAATGAGCAAGATTAAAGAAATCATGGAAGGATATCGTAAGAATCCTCCTAAGACTGCCGGAGATTACAAGGTTCTTAAGGTACGTGATTATCAGACAGACACCATAACAGACCAGGTTACCGGTGAAGTAACACCTACCGGCTTACCGAAATCCGATGTGCTTTATTTTGAGCTAAATGACAATGCATGGTGCGCAGTGAGACCCTCCGGTACGGAGCCAAAGATTAAGTTCTACTTTGGTGTGAAGGGGGCTTCCATGGAGGATGCTCAGGAGAAATTAGAGAAACTTATGAAGGATGAGGCTTTTCAGGTATCCTAAAAGCTGCTTCAATAAGACAATGATCCAGTCCTGAAAAATTCTATAAAAGAGGGTTGTCAGATGATTAAGATATTAGCTATAGGAAATAGCTTTTCCCAGGATGCAGTATACTATCTGCACGACATTGCAATGGCTGCCAATACCAAGATCAAAGTAGTGAATCTTTATATTGGAGGATGCTCCCTTGAAATGCACTGGAATAATATTAATGCAGACGCAGCGAACTATGATTATGAATTAAACGGGCTGCCTGTGGGGCGTAAAATCTCCATCAGGGAAGCATTGCAGGAAGAAAGCTGGGATTATATTACCCTTCAACAAGTGAGTGGGGATAGTGGAATACTTGATTCCTATGAACCTTTTATCACAGATATTTATAATTATGTGAGACAGCAGGTACCGGCTGCAGAAATATTACTCCACCAGACCTGGGCCTATGAAGTAGACTCACAGCATCCGGCATTTGCCAAGTATGACAGAGACCAGAAGAGAATGTCACAATTGATTGAGGTTGCCTATACAAATCTGTCCAATCGTATGGATATGAGGATTATACCATGCGGCAAGGTGATTGAAGAGCTGCGGACCTATCCCACCTTTGATTACACCAAGGGCGGAATAAGCTTATGCAGGGATGGTTTTCATATGCATCTCAAACCCTCTCGTCATTGGTCGGGGGAACTCAGCGCAATCTGATTGGACCCGTCCATCCACAACCGTTCAATGTTGTAGTATTGACGTTCCTCCATGTGGAATATATGCACGATGAC
>JAJUHH010000059.1 GCA_029267975.1 Clostridiales bacterium | reverse complement strand
AGGTAAATACATTGAAGTCCAGCGCAAGAATTATGTTCACGGTGGACAGCCTGGAATATCTGCAAAGAGGCCGCCGCATCGGTAAAGCAAGTTCCCTGATCAGTGATAAGCTGGATCTAAAGCCCCTGATTCAATTAAGAGACGGTGAATTGTTACCATACTCCAAAGTGCGGGGTCGTAGGAATTCTCTTGAGAAGCTTGTGGAGATGACTGCAGAATACTTTCAGGAGGCTGGTGAGAATCCGGCACACTATGATTTTTGTATTGCGGAGGCTGCCAGCATGGAGGATGCCAGGTATCTACGAAAGCTTCTGGAAGAGTATCTGGGTCATTCCTTAGCCTATCCCAACTTTCAGATTGGTGTAACCATCGGCACGAATACAGGCCCCGGTGGAATTGGAATTTGCTTTATAAAAAAGTACAACCAGGTATAGACAGTAACAAATTCAAATATATTATTATAGAAAGAAAGCGAGGGTATGACTATGGCAAAGGATTATAGTTCATCAGACGAGCGTGATTCAAAAGTTACGGTAAGTGTTGATGTCAGCAGAATTGTAAAGTATGTGAGTGCTGCGGGTGTATTGATCGTAGCAATTATTTTTGGTACAAAAACATTTCTTAAAATGCTTGAGAAAGGCTTCATAGATATTGTTGAATAAGTAGCTGGGCAAGGTTTATGAAGAGAAGCTGACCGTATGATCCGGTTAACGAAAAGGGTATCTCAGGAGGCTCTGCTTTTACAGAGTTTCTTGAAATACCCTTTCTTTTATAGCGCATTGAGCAATCTATAATGTATCGCTTGTATCGCGTCTTTCCTCACCAATTCCCTATCATTCCTACAATGCTTTCTTTACATCAGATATTTTCTGAAGTTCTCGATTCGGTGAAAGGTGATATAGTTGGCATCATGCATATTGTGCGCCTGATTGAAGGCCGAACGACTGAGGAGCAGCAGATTCTCCCCGTCAATAAGAAAGCTGACATATTGAAATCCTACCAGATCAGGATTTTCCTGACTGAAATCCAGAATACGGTGTACAATCCGGAATTTCTTAAGGTCCTGTGATACAGCCAGGGACAATACGTTGCGTGCAGCACATAGCTTTTCCTGAACCACTTCATTTACTACTGCCCAATAGGCATTCGTTTCTTTATCATACAGTAGGTCAAATTTTGAATTACTTCCACCGTTGAAGTCCGCAAACCATGCAAATTGAAGAGCTTCCTCAACTTCTCTTTTATTGCCCTTCAGCACTAGCGCCTTCGCATAGGATGGATCACAGCCTGCCATCTGGTATCGCAGCACATTATATATTTCACCATCCGGTCCTGCTACTGCATTTCCTTCCAGACCTCCCCCGCTCTTTCCCTTGGCCGCACCGGGCCAGGAAGCATCATAGGGAAGGAAACCTGTACAGCTCCAATTCTCCGGAACCAACAGATCTGCTTCTTCATCAATGGATAATAATCCGCTTCCGTGTCCTCCCTTACTCCAGGCACCATAGTCAATGGCTGTGTATAACCTTCCATCTAAGGAGATTACAGGCATAGGGGCCTTGTGAACTCCATGGTCTGACCATTGTCCCGCTCCTGGCAGCAGTATAACCGGTTCAGACCAGGTCCGCCCCTCATCCATTGATTTGCCAATGACCAGATTTCCATACTCTGTAGTGGTGGCCAACATATATAAGGCACCCTTGTGGCAAAAGAGCTTGCCCCAGTAGCAGGGAAACAAATCCGTTACATAGCTCCAGGAAGCCCCATTATCCTCCGATCGGTAAATAAGCGTTAGATTCTGAGGTGCTTTATGTCCGAATACATCCATGGAGGCTAATAGCACACCGGATGGAAGCTTCACCAGGGAAGGACTGCAAAGATATTGTCCTGAATAGGATAAGGCCTCGTCCATAGGATGTAGATAATTTACCACGACACCCACTGCCTCACCTGTCCGGACAAGTCGCGCAGCACTTCTCTCCTCAGTTTTCTCCCTGGCAACAAATATCTCGTAATCGCACTCTTCCTTCAGATCTTTTAGCAAGCAGTACTTTCCATCTAATTCCTTCCTCTGATATTCCTCTTCACTCCCCCATGGCTTCCAATAAACATAATGCTTTCCCTGGCTGCCCTTGTCCATCCATTCCAATTCCACAAAAGTCTTACCGGGCGCTAGCCTGCATATGTACGGAAGCATTCTTTTTTCATATTGATGTAAGGGAGTATAAGGCTGATATCCCCATTTATTCTGTCCTTTCATTCTGATCCATCCTTCTCAGTCGTTATATATCCTTTTGTAACATAATAAGATCTATTCATAGGTGGTTTATCAGCTATTTATTGATAATTCCTTCCCGAACCACGAAGACAATTGGGTTAACTGCTCTACCTCTATTTGGAAACGCCTTGAAAAGCCTTCTGCGTCCCTTACCCTGCTTCTTATTCCTATGGGAACCCCCTGAAGGGATAGGCAGTATTTACCGTTTACCGGATAATACTGGTATTCTGCCATGGAACAGCAGCCGATAAACTGTTGGATTAACTCTGCTTTTTCAGGGTTCTTAAGATAATTCTCACACAACCATACGTAAAATTCAGGATGAAAGTTAGCCATCACTCCGCTAAAGCCACTGGCACCCATCCTTAGACTTTGCAGCAAGGTGGCACTATTGGCATTATAAAGCTTGATACCTGTACCTTCAATTAATCCAGCTTCTCCTTTATTTGCTCAAGATCACAGCAGGTATCTTTAATAAACTGAAATCTTCCCGTGCTGATGCACCAACTTAGGACCTTGGGTGACAATACTCTTTTATAGGGATAAGGACATTCATATAACCCCAGCGGTACCGTAGGAAACGCATCCAGGAAGCGGCCCATTCGATCGATCAGGATCTCATCCTCTTCCTGTTCGTTAGCAAAACGGTTGGGAAGGATTACATAAGCTTGCACACCATCACACATGATTTCATTGGCATCACGAAGCTGTTCTTCCAGGCTATCTCCTGTATGTCCTGATACGATCACCTGCATCCCCGACGGCATGTTTCCTGTGATAAAGCGTATTATCTCCTTCTTTTCCTCCCTGCTTAAGTAAAACATCTCGCTGGACTGACATACCGCGAACAATCCAGCTACTCCCTTTTCATGATAATAAGCAAGGAGCTTTTCCATTCCTCGATAGTCGACCTTATCATCGTCTGTAAAGGGTGTGATCATTGTAGGCCATACGCCGTTCTTTATATTATCCATACTTCTCTCCTTTTGTTCTTTATTGCAGATCACAGTTCCGTTTTATTGACTTCTAAGAAGAGCGGTATGACTTTTCACTTGAGTATGTCATACCGCCCAATTTTGAATGATATTTAGTTATTATGCTGTTTTATGTATTGCTTTAGACCCTAGCCTCTTTTGCTTAATACATCCTTCTCATAGCTTCTGATCTCCTCAAACCAGTCTTCCTTCTGGGGAACCTGACTGAGTTCGCAGAAATAATTCCATACATCTCCCACAGGATATAATTTCATTTCCTCAGAAAGCATCATCAGCTCGGTAAGCTGTCTCTCCTCCTGCAGCTTTGCCATCTTCTCATTGGGAAGCAGTAAAGCATACAGCAGAGCCTTCTGCATATTGCGCATACCGGTTACCCAGGCTGCCACACGATTGATGCTTGCATCAAAGAAATCCAGGGCCAGAAGAACACGGTCAGAACCGTTGCGGATGATCTCCTTGGCAATCTCTCTGGTCTCATCATCAAATAATACCACATGGTCACTGTCCCAACGAACAGATCTGGTCACATGAAGTGCAACCTTATCAAAGAATAAAAGCATGGAAGGAATTTTATCAGCAACAGATTCGGTGGGATGATAATGACCGTTGTCCAATAAGCAAAGCAGATTATTCTTTGCCGCATAATTCATATAGAACTCATGGGAGCCAACGGTATAGCTCTCAAGACCAATTCCAAATACCTTTGATTCAACTGCTACATATACCTTGCTGTGATCATAGGGAATTGCAAGGATCTCGTCCAGGGACTTCTTCAGACGTGCTCTGGGAGCGGTACGGTCTGCAGGAATATCCTTAAAGCCATCGGGAATCCAGATATTCACCAGGCTGGGAGTTCCAAGCTCTGTTGCAAAATACTCAGCAATTCTGATACAGCACTTGCCATGCTCTACCCAGAATTGACGGATCTCTTCATTCTCGCTGGAAAGGGTTGCATCCGCTGCCTTGGGATGAGAGAAATATGTGGGATTAAAGTCAAGACCCAGTCCTCTCTCCTTAGCAAATTCCACCCATTTCTTAAAATGCTTGGGCTCCAGTTTATCTCTGTCTGCCTGCTCTCCGTCTTCAAAAATTGCATAGCTGGCATGCAGATTAATCCTGTGTTTGCCTGGAATCAGGCTTAAGGTCTTGTCAATATCAGCCATAAGCTCCTGCGGGTTTCTTGCCTTTCCGGGATAATTGCCGGTTGCCTGGATACCTCCGGATAACTGGCCTGCACCTTCAAAGCCAGACACATCATCTCCCTGCCAGCAGTGCATGGAGATAGGAATGCTCTGCAGCTTCTTGATTGCTGCATCCGTATCTACACCAAGCTTTGCATAAATTTCTCTGGCTGATTCATATCTTTCCTTCGTCGTCATATGATCTCCTCCTTCAAAGAAACAGTTTATATTGCATCACGAAGCTTAATGGCCATGATCACCGGGGCATAACTTATCCGGGACAGGCCTGCTTACAGTTGTCATACTAACTATAAGTATAACAGAAATTTGGACAAAAATAAGAACACCTTTTGCATAAAAAAGTGTCCTTATTTGCAGTTTCTATATTCTTTTGGAGACAGACCGAACTTCTCCCGGAAGATACGATGAAAGTAGCTTAGGTTATCGTAGCCTACTGCTAAGCCAATATCAGCAACCGACAGCTTTGTGCTATGCAGCAGATAAGCTGCCTGATTTAACCTCTTGGTTTGCAGCAGCTCTGTGTAGGTTTTGCCGGTCATTCTCTTAACCATACGACTGAGCCAATAGAGATTATAATGCAGCTCCTGGGCCAGGTCAGAGAGGTTTCCTTCCTTATAATGCTCCTCAATAAAGCGCAGGACCGTGAGTAAGAGCTCCTGCTCAAAGCGGTCTTTACCAACAGTAACCTTATCCGTATGATTCATCAGCTGCAGGAAAAGAAGTCCCATGGTCACCTGATTCAGGCGGACATTGTTCTGCTGATTGTTCATCAGCGTCCAGATCAGATTCTCTACCAGGTTCTGTATAGGCAAGATCTCTGCTACCTTAAAGTGCAGGAAGCTAACCTTATCCTCCTCGCTGCGAAGACATCCAATAATAAATTCCCGGATCAGGTTCTCTTCCTCCCCGATCATGAGCAGGGCCTGATCGAAGAATTCCGGAAGTATAATAAAATTCACCGCAATATCATCCGCACCGGCAGGGAGTATCTCCTGGGTTGCATTCTGATTAAGGAAGAGCAATTCCCCTTGCTGCAGTTTCACCTGATCCCCATTGATGATGTGGGTGGTCGCTCCCTGACACATATAGATTACTTCTACATAATTATGAGTATGCTTGGGAAAATGCACAAAACGGGTATGGGTCCGTATCTGGATCAGCTTACCGCTCTCCAGCAGCTTGCGGTTATCAATGACGGAGGAGGAGCTGTCCATATATAACTCTTTATTGATTTGTGTTCTCCCGTCCAGGATATCCTGTTCTTCAGGCGTAATCCTCTTCAGCTGATCCAGTATTTTTACATTCATAGCTAGTAAAGCGGATAGTTATCCGTCAGTTCCTTCACCATTCCTAATACTTTTGTCTTGTTTGCCTCTACGTCCTTCACCAGCAGGTAAATGGCTTCTGCAATAATATCCATATCCTGCGTGTTCATGCCTCTTGTGGTAACTGCAGGCGTACCCAGACGGATACCGCTGGTAACAAAGGGAGAGGCGGGATCATTCGGCACCGCATTCTTATTGCAGGTAATGTTTGCCGCATCCAGAAGCTTCTCCGTATCCTTACCGGTGACTCCCATGTTCTGCAGATCTACCAGCATAAGATGATTATCGGTACCTCCAGATACAAGCTTGAAGCCACGCTTCATGAGGCCGTTGGCCAAAGCCTGGGCATTATCGATAACCTGCTTCGCATATTCCTTAAAGCTGGGGTCAAGGGCTTCCTTAAAGCAGACTGCCTTAGCTGCAATCACATGCATAAGCGGTCCGCCCTGAATTCCCGGGAAGATGGCCTTGTTCAGCTTATGCTCCTCTGCGATTTCCGCACTGGATAAGATCATACCGCCTCTGGGTCCTCTTAAGGTCTTATGTGTGGTGGTGGTAGTAACATGTGCATAAGGAATCGGGCTCTGGTGCAGACCGGCAGCAACCAATCCCGCAATATGCGCCATATCCACCATCAGGAAAGCACCAACCTCGTCTGCGATCTCACGGAAGAGCTTAAAATCTATTTTTCTTGCATAAGCGCTGGCACCAGCGATGATCAGCTTCGGCCTAGCTTCTTTTGCAATTCTTCTGACATTCTCATAATCAATATAGCCCTCATCATTGACACCGTAAGGAATAATATTGAAATAGCTGCCGCTCATGTTCACCGGACTTCCATGGGTCAGGTGACCGCCATGCGCTAAATTCATACCCAGTACAGTATCGCCGGGCTTTAATAAAGCAAAGAATACACCCATATTTGCCTGGGCTCCGGAATGAGGCTGAACATTGGCATAGGTGCATCCAAATAATTCCTTTGCACGTTCTATTGCCAGATTCTCTGCCATATCCACATATTCACAACCACCATAGTATCTCTTCCCCGGATAACCTTCTGCATATTTATTGGTAAGCTGGCTTCCCATAGCCGCCATGACCGCTTTACTTACAAAGTTTTCAGAAGCGATCAGCTCAATATGGCTGTTCTGCCTCTCTATCTCCAATGTTATGGCTTTGGCCAATTCAGGGTCAAATGATTTTACATCCTCAAATGAATACATGTGCCTCAATTCCTTTCCAGTATATTAGTATATTTATACAGTGTTCTGTATATTTCCATACAGTATAGCATAGTCCTTTACTTTAGGAAAGTATAAATTTAATGTGAGAGTGTCTTTGCTCTTAATAAGCTACTGTTCACACCCAATTAGACTGATATTAAGATCCTGACTAAGGATTCCGAAGCGGAGTATTTGCATTCGTCAGTACTTAGGCTCTGTATTGTAGAGCCATGTACTGTTACGTAATGCAATTAAGCGAAAGCGGCTCCGCGCAGGAACCTTTGTCTGGATCTTAATTTCTCACTACTTATTAGGTGTGAACAGTAACTTTATAAATTATCCGGTCCAAAGCTTAAAGGCAGTAATTCCTCCAGGAAGAATACCAGATAATCCTCCTCGGATCTTGCAAGGATAACGAGAAAGCTCTTGGGATCTACAAACTCCCGCATTACCTGCCTGCATACTCCGCAAGGCGGACAGAAATCCTTCAGAATGCCGTCTTTTCCGCCGACTACTGCAATTGCTGAAAAATCACGTTCTCCTTCACTGATTGCCTTAAAAAAGGCAGTACGTTCCGCGCAGTTGGTAGGGGAATAGGACGCACTCTCAATATTGCAGCCCTGATATACCTTTTGATTTTTGGTAAGTAGTGCAGCTCCAACATGGTGCCTGGAATAAGGAGCATATGCCTTATGCATGGCTTCAATGGCATCTCTGACCAGATTTCTTGCAACGGAATGGCTGACAATCTCATGCTTTGCCAGCACCTCTCCCCTGTCACGAAGGATCAGGCTGTTCTGACCATCCTCAGGAACATGCTCCCCCTGACAATTGCAGGCGTCCTCATGATCACCATGGTGAATAGGATCCTCATGCTCATTACTTTCCTGATGTAGATTCTTCTGATTATTATCCAACATCTTCCTAACCTCCTTAATGATAGATTATTTCAACTGGATTAATAACCTGATCAATAACCTGTTCCGGTTTGATTTTTTGCTAATTTAACAATACGGCTGGTGCCAAGTCTGGAAGCACCAAGCTTAATGAACTGATCTGCATCATCAAAGGATGAGATACCACCCGCTGCTTTTATGCGGACATTACTCCCCACATGCTCCTTAAACAGGGCAACATCCTGGAAAGTAGCTCCGGCTGTGGAAAAGCCGGTGGAGGTCTTAATAAAATCAGCTCCGGCCTCAGTTACGATCTCACACATCTTGACCTTCTCATCCTCAGTCAGTAAACAGGTCTCAATGATCACCTTCAATACTTTATCGCCGCAGGCCTGCTTCAGCTGCTTGATCTCCTCACGTAATTCATCATACCTTCGGTCCTTGAGCATTCCCAGATTGATAACCATATCGATTTCATCTGCGCCGTTTGCAATGGCATCCTTTGTCTCATACACCTTGACCGCTGTGGTATTATACCCGTTGGGAAAGCCAATCACAGTGCAGACTGCCATCTTATCCTTAACATATTCCTTTGCCTGCTTTACATAGGAAGGCGGAATGCAGACAGAAGCCACACCATAGGTGATAGCGTCAGCACAGATTTGCTTAATCTCCTCCCAGGTTGCTGTCTGGGTCAGAAGGGTATGATCCACCTTTTCAAATATATATTTCCTATCCATAGGAACACCTCCATCGTGTTTATAACCAATTCTTAAGCGATTTCCAGAGCGATTTCCATCATATCCCGGAAGGTAAGCTGTCTGTCTTCTGCAGATAAGGATTCACCGGTAAATACATGGTCTGAAATTGTAAGTATGCAAAGTGCCTTCTTACCGGCTCTGGCCGCATTCATGTAGAGGGCTGCTGCTTCCATCTCAACTGCAAGAACATTCATCTTGCGCCATAAGGAATTGGCTTCCTTATTGTCATCATAGAAGGTATCGGAGGAAAGTACATTGCCGACAACCGTCTTAATATTCATCCGCTCTGCGGTCTCTACCGCACGGCGCAGCAGGGAATAATCAGCGATGGGTGCAAAGGTTCCGGGCAGCTTATACTGTGCTGCATAGTTGGAATTGGTGGATGCGCCCATACCAATAACGATATCTCTCAGCTTTACCTGGTCAGCAATTCCACCGGCAGAGCCAATTCTGATGATGTTATCCACATCATAGAAATTGAAAAGCTCATAAGAATAGATTCCGATGGAAGGCATGCCCATACCACCGCCCATGACGGATACCTTCTTTCCTTTATAGGTTCCGGTATAGCCTAACATATTTCTTACTTTATTAAAGCAGACAACATCCTCTAAATAGGTGTCAGCAATAAACTTAGCTCTTAAGGGATCTCCCGGCATCAGGACTGTTTTCGCAATCGCCCCTTCGGTTGCTTCATTATGGGGTGTAGGAATATTCATATTGTTTCCTCCTCGTATTATCATTCATATCGTCGAAACCTCTTTGTTCCGATCTGTTACTAACTATTGTTATGAATCTGACCAACCAATATACCTGCTCATGACAGATAGTATCAATTATGCCCGCATTCTTTGGGTGCCTTCCTATATTAACATATTTTTATATTAATGGCAATCTTTGTTGCTCTCTCTGGTTTATGGTTAAAATTAACAAAAAACCATGAAAATTGTACTGCTTTTCGGGAATTATAGCATATTACATTGTTTTGCAAAAAATACATGCTATAATTTTTATATTGTTTTTAATTCATTGAAGGGTGTGATATTCCTTGCTGTTAACCAAGTTTCTCTCTGTCAAGAGTATGCTGAAAAGCAATCAGATCATCGGTGATCTTCCGGATACCCGCAAAGCTTATTCGAATTTCTTCAAGATTGCCTGGCCCTCGGCCCTGGAAGCCCTGCTGGTAGCTCTAATCGGTTCAGTAGATACCATTATGGTGGGCTCCTTGGGCGAAGGAGCCATTGCTGCTGTAGGTGTTACGAATCAGCCAAAGCTCACTCTCCTGGCAGTAATCTTCTCCTTAAATACCGGAATTACCGCAGTCACTGCACGCAGAAAGGGGCAGGATAACAGAAGCGGTGCCAACAAAACAGTCAGAACAGGAATTATAATCAGTGCTCTGGCCTCTATTATAATGGCTGTGCTTGGTTATATATTTGCTAAACCTATCCTGCAATTTGCAGGTGCAGATACCTCTTACATAAAGGATGCGATGGATTACTTCATTATTCTTATGATAAGCCTGCCCTTTCAGGCTTTAAATCTTACCATCAATGCGGCCCAGCGTGGTTGCGGTAAGACTAAGATATCCATGTGGAGTAATGTTGTCAGTAATTTAATTAATATTACCTTTGACTTTCTCTTAATTAACGGTATCGGCATATTTCCCAAGCTGGGAGTCAAGGGAGCTGCAATCGCCACCTTAATGGGCGCCATTGCTGCCTTCTTTATCTCCTTTTCAACCCTGTGCAAGAGAAAAGGTTATCTGAGCTTTCAATTTAAAGCAGGCTGGGCTCTTGAAAGAGATACTTTTGATCCGATTTTTAAGGTAAGCAGCTCTGCTTTTGTAGAGCAGGTTTTTATGCGTATCGGCTTTCTGGCTTATGCCTCCATTGTTGCAAGACTTGGTACAACCGCTTATGCTACTCATCTGATCTGTATGAATATTCTCACCCTGTCCTTTTGCTTCGGAGATGGTCTATCCATTGCGGCTTCTGCCCTGGTCGGACAGAATCTGGGTGCAAAAAGACCGGATTTATCCATCCTATATGGTAAAACCGGTCAACGTCTTGCATTTATGATATCTACGATTATCTTCTTTGTATTCATCTTTGGCAGAAGCTTTTTGGTGTCATTATACAGCAGAGAACCTGCAATTATCCTCTTGGGAGCCAATATTATGATACTGGCAGCCTTGGGCACCCATTTTCAAACCTCCCAGGTTGTGCTGTCGGGCTGCTTAAGAGGTGCCGGAGATACTGCATTTGTCGCAACTACCTCTTTGATCAGCATTGCGGCAGTTCGCCCCCTTCTGACCTGGTTATTATGCTTTCCAGTGGGACTTGGTCTGCACGGGGCCTGGATT
>JAJUHH010000058.1 GCA_029267975.1 Clostridiales bacterium | reverse complement strand
TGATCATCTTCATAGGTTATTTTCTCCTTAATTAATTTATTGACCAAACAACTTAATAACTCTATATTACCATTTTTCTACACTTTTGTTAAGTGTCAAAATGCATAAATACAAGAAGCCACTACCACCTAATTAGACAAAAAAAGAGGGTATGTCCTCACCTTTCGGTAAAGTACATACCCTCAGATAATATCTGGTCAATTATTTGATATCCGATTGACAGAATTAAGCATTCTTTAATCTTTCTTCCAGAGCATCCAGCTGCTTATGCAACTCTTTCGGAAGCTTGTCACCAAACTTAGCATAATGCTCTCTGATGGAAGCTACTTCATTTAGCCACTCAGTCTTGTCAACCTTAAGAAGCTCTTGCATATCGGAATCGCTTACACTGGTTAAGCCGGTACGATCCAGTGCGTCCTCGGTAGGCATATAGCCGATAGGAGTCTGCACTGCCTCGCCCTTTCCTGAGGTTCTTTCAAATACCCACTTCAGGACACGGCTGTTCTCACCGAAGCCAGGCCATAACCACTTGCCGTCATTGTCCTTACGGAACCAGTTAACATAGAAGATCTTCGGTAACTTATCCTCAGAGGTCTTCTCACCGATGTTTAACCAGTGCTGTAAGTAATCGCAAACATTATAGCCAAAGAAAGGAAGCATTGCAAATGGATCACGACGTACCTGACCGATATTATTGGAGATAGCTGCTGCTGTAATCTCAGAACCCATAATGGAGCCTAAGAATACACCATGCTTCCAATCAAAGCTCTCATGAACCAAAGGAATGGTCTTGGGACGACGACCACCGATTAAGATAGCTGAAATCGGAACGCCGGCAGGATCTTCCCAGTCAGGGGCGATGGAAGGACACTGATATGCAGGTGCTGTGAAACGAGCATTGGGATGAGCTGCAGGCTCCTTGGAATCCGGAGTCCAGTCATTTCCCTTCCAGTCAATCAGATGTGCAGGAGCAGGGGTACCGATACCCTCCCACCATACATCACCATCATCTGTTAAAGCAACGTTTGTAAAGATGGTGTTCTTCTCTATACTGTGCATAGCATTGGGATTGGATTCATATGAGGTACCGGGTGCTACACCAAAGAAGCCAGCTTCAGGGTTGATTGCATACAGGCGGCCATCCTCACCGAATTTCATCCATGCAATATCATCTCCCACTGTTTCAACCTTCCAGCCGGGAATTGTGGGAACAAGCATTGCCAGGTTTGTCTTACCGCAAGCGCTGGGGAATGCTGCTGCAACATACTTTGTCTCGCCTTCCGGATTGGTCAGACGAAGGATCAGCATGTGCTCTGCTAACCATCCCTCATCTCTTGCAAGAACGGATGCAATACGAAGAGCAAAGCATTTCTTACCTAACAAAGCGTTGCCGCCATAACCGGAACCGTAGGACCAGATCAGTTTCTCCTCCGGGAAATGGCTGATGTATTTCTTCTCAATCGGTGCGCAAGGCCACTTTACATCTTCCTGGCCTTCCTCTAAAGGTGCACCAACAGAATGTAAACAAGGAACAAACTCACCGTCTTCACCAAGAACCTCAAGAACCTTGGAACCGATACGAGTCATAATACGCATATTAACAACAACATAAGGACTATCGGTTAATTCAATACCAATCTTGGAAATGGGAGAGCCAATGGGACCCATGGAATAAGGAATAACATACATAGTTCTTCCCTTCATGCAGCCCTTATACAGACCTGTCATGGTTTCTTTTAATTCTGTCGGGTCAACCCAGTTATTTGTCGGACCTGCCTCTTCCTTGGTTTTGGAAGCAATAAATGTTCTGTCTTCAACACGTGCCACGTCGGAGGAATGGCTTCTGAATAAATAGCATCCAGGACGCTTCTCAGGGTTTAATTTGATTGCCATACCTGAATCAACCATCATTTGTAATAATCGTTGATTTTCCTCTTCTGAGCCATCACACCAATAAATCTGATCGGGTTGGCAAAGATCTGCCATTTCTTTTACCCATGCTTGTAACTTCTTGTTTTCTGGCATAATAATCTCCTTTCAATTCCAATAATTTAGGTTATATAAACCTAAGCCGAAAGGCTTTGTAGATAATAATAACATATATGAGGTATTTTTGGCAAAAAATATTTTAATTTTTAATCAAAACCTAATTTTCTAAAGCGCTTCGGAATATTATGTATAAATATTACATTTATTTAAAATACTATAAACCTTTGCTACCCATGACTTTGGACAAAAATACCTAACATAGCTTCGAAATATTGACATTTTTCTACCATTATGTTATGTTTTTAACATGTTCCGGTTGGCAATTATGACATTTATATTGTAACATTGGTTATAATTGTTTCAAGTTTTAAGCTTTAGGGTGGAGAGCTTTGCTAAAAGTTCTTCGCTATTTTTATATTACCTTAAGGAAAGGAGTGACAGCAATGCCGGTATCTGAAAGTATCTTGGTGGCTATTTTCACCATGTCTGTAGTTTTTGCAGTGTTAGTGCTGCTATGGGCCATCATTCGAGTATTTTCATTTTTCATCAATAAGATAGAGAAAGGTCATGCAGCAAAGATCACCAATCATAATAACTAGCTCATCTACGTCACTTTAATTCAGAAACAAGGAGGATATTTTAACATGTTCATTGATTCCATCATACGTTTATGGGAAGATTCCGGTTTTGTAGCACTGACCTGGCAATCTCTCGTCATGTTAGTCGTTTCATGCGTACTTATCTATCTTGCCATTGGAAAAAAATTCGAACCGCTTTTATTATTACCCATCGCTTTTGGTATGCTCTTGGCAAACCTGCCCTTGGCGGGCTTAACATATGAGCCGACCAGCTCAGGAGAAGTTGGCGGTCTGTTATATTATTTATACTTAGGTGTGAAGAAGGGTATTTATCCTTCCCTGATCTTCCTTGGTATTGGCGCTATGACCGACTTTGGCCCCCTCATTGCCCGTCCCAGCAGCATGCTGATGGGTGCCGGTGCCCAACTCGGTATCGCCATAGCCTTCATTATTGCAGTTGCGCTTGGTTTCTCCCCTCAGGAGGCTGCTTCTATCGGTATCATCGGGGGAGCAGACGGCCCTACAGCCATCTATCTGACTACCAGACTTGCTCCTGAATTATTGGCTTCTATCGCAATTGCGGCCTATTCTTATATGGCCCTCATTCCAATGATTCAGCCCCCGCTGATGAAGCTTTTAACAACCAAGAAGGAACGTGAGATTGTTATGACACAGCTGCGTCCGGTATCAAAGCTGGAGAAGATTTGCTTCCCTATTGTGGTAACCATTTTATGCGTTCTCCTGCTTCCCTCAGTTGCACCTCTGATCGGAATGCTGATGTTAGGTAATTTATTCAGGGAATCAGGCGTCGTAGAGCGTCTATCCGATACGGTACAGAATGCACTGATTAACATTGTAACCATCTTTCTTGGCGTTACCGTAGGTGCTACTGCTGTGGGTGAGAATTTCCTTAAGCCCGAAACACTGAAGATCATCTTCCTGGGCTTGATGGCATTTATGTTCAGTACAGTAGGCGGATTATTAATCGGTAAAGTAATGTGTCTTGTTACCGGCGGCAAGATCAATCCTCTGATCGGTTCCGCAGGTGTATCCGCAGTTCCTATGGCTGCCCGTGTATCCCAGATAGAAGGACAGAAAGCAAATCCCAGCAATTATCTTCTGATGTTTGCTATGGGTCCCAATGTCTCCGGTGTTATTGGTTCTGCAGTGGCAGCCGGCATTTTACTGACATTGTTTGGTTAATTCATCAACCGTATCAAATAATAAGATAAATAATTTACTAAGTTAGGGGTTACCGCACTCACATGAGCGGTAACCCCTTTTGAAAATAAATCCCAACTATGGAATGGTTGGGATTTATCGTTGCTTATCTATTATTGCATTTTAATTATTTGTCTTGTTAGATTAGGAGTTAGCAGGTTTCTTTGTCGGCTTAGGGCTAGGAGTCGGAGTTGCTGTTGGCGGTGGTGTCGGTATCTTAACCTTGGTTACGTCATAATTCTCCGTACCCGGAAGCTCATAAACCACTACTGCTACTCCACGCTTGATATTCTCAAACATGATCTTGGCATTGGCCGGAGGCATATTGATGCAGCCGTGGGAACCATTATAGAGGTAATAATCTTTACCAAACTTACTGCGCCAATCAGCATCATGAAAACCGATGTTGCGGTTAAAGGGCATCCAATATTTCACCGGTGTCTCATAATCTTCGCCTACCAACACCGCATTATTTTCCTTATATTGAACCGGATAGGTACCAACCGGCGTCGCATAACCCTTGGATACGTTGCCGGACACAAAATCAGACTCCAGTATCAGCTTTCCTTCTTTATAAAAGAATAGATGCTAGGCGGTAAGATTAACCTCTACATAGGTGTCTCCGATATCATCCTCACCGTACTGTTGAGCTGTCTGGAAGTATGCGGGCTTCTTCACCAGCTGCTCCCCGTTCTTAATAAGATCAACCAATTCTCTGACCTCTGTTGCCCGGTCCAGCCACCAACCATAGTCGCCGCCTTTGATTTTAAGCACATCCCCATAGCTGGTCTTAAAGGTTCGGGTTCTGCCAAAGGAATTGTAGGTCTTACCGATATAATCCACGTATTCCTTCACGCCTTCTTCATGAAAAGTAACATGATAATTCTCATCCACAGTCAGCCATTCACTGATCTTGCTTCCATCCAGAACCTCAATGATATCCCCAAACTCATAGGTGATCTTCGTTCCGGCATATTTATTGAGTTCCTCCACTGCCGCTACCATTGGTGCATGATCTGATCCCAAGGCAGGTTTTTCATAGGCTCCTGTCTCCTCAATGATCAGGGTCGGCTGTAAAGATAAAATTGCCTCCTTGATTGCCGGATACAGAATATCCTTGTTGATCTTGGCACCGGGATTTTCCGGGATTATTTTATAGCCGCCTTCTTCATATTCTGATATGGCTGCATTGCTAGGCTCTATCATATTTTCTTCCTTCAGGTTTTGAAATATATGAACATAGCCTTGCAGCAGGGACTCATCGAACTCCAGCATTGTTTCGATCTCAAGCTCCCGGGATTTCATTAATGCAAGGGGCCACTCGTAGCTCTTCTGCTGATGAAGCAGCTGCTCCAGTCCTCCTTCAAAGACTGTATGTAAGTCAATACTGTCACCGGTAATTGAATCTTTGATACCGTTTCTTCCTTCCAATGTTAAGATATAGGTCTTAACTTCAGCATTAATTGACTGTTCGGCCCGTTCCACAGTCATATTCGACGTGTTAACTCCGTTTATGCTAGTATTTGCAAAGAAATGCTTCTGATAATAAAAGCTAAAATACAGATAAACCGCCAGAATGGACAGCACCAGAACTGCCTCCATCACCAAAAGACGCTTCACAAGCTTGCTTCGTTTGCTTCTTCTTCGTCTGCCGGTATTGCTGCTGTAATTTCTTCTTGATGATCTTGTCGCCATTTTCACACCTTCTTCGTCCCACCCTGGGGCATAGTAATGTTGGTTATCAATGTTATCATAACATAATAAAATGTCATTTTGTAGGCATTTTAATTACGATTTGTTTAACAACTTGTTAAATCAGCCATTTTTACCAAGATTAAATCAAATCTCTGATACATATACTTATTTTATAGATGGAAAGGAGGCGGTAGAATGGCAGATCAGGAATTTTATACCTTTCGGGAATACATGAAGAAGGAACACGAGCTCCTGACACCTTCTGCCGAGGATTATCTTGAGATGATCTACCGACTGTCCGAAGCAAATGGCTTTACACGGGTGAATGATCTGGCAATTGCCTTGAATGTTCAGCCTCCTTCCGTAACAAGAATGGTTAAGAAGCTTTCCTATATGAACTTCATTAAGTATGAAAAGTATGGCGTGATCGTTATGCAGCCCATGGGTAAAAAAAAGGGCGAAGAATTAATCGCCCGTCATAACCTGGTGGAAAGCTTCCTTAAATTTTTAAACATCGAACACGATCTGCTGGAAGAAACCGAGAAGATTGAGCATACCATTAATGCTGATATTCTGCGGGGCTTTCAGGACCTGCTTGATTTCTTTCAGCAGAATCCGGCGCTGCTGGAACAGTTCAAGGAGTTCAGGGCGGGCCGCTAAGCTAAAAAGAGGCCATATGCTCTGAAGCAATTCACTGTTCCACCCAATCCCCTGGCCTTAATCCGTTACAGTGTCAATCATTCTTACTGCCAGCTGCTTAATACCGGCTTCAAAGTCATGATTTAAGTCAGCTGAAAGGACGATTTCCGCTAGCATAAGCTCCTCGACGGGAGTCAGGCAGCTGTCCCTGACTTTATTTATGAGGTCAGGCGGAAGACTCTCTCCATACAAAATAATCCTATCCGGATTATACATGCAGGAAAAGGCCCGCAGGGTTTTAATAATCAGTGCTTCTACTTCCTGAGGATTATAATCAAACTCTTCCCAAACAATTCCCAGGGGAAGGTACTTGATTTCTCCGGCCAGACCGTCTCTTCCTTTGTATATATCCCCTTTCATATATATTCCTGCTCCCGGCGGATACTTATCCGGATAGTAGATTCCGATCACACATTGCTCCTTAGGAATTTCATTAATATGGCAATAGCCCAAAATTGCTGCATTGATATCATTTTCTATCATTACGGGCAGCTGAAAACGTTCCATGATATGCCCCGAGAGGGACTGATCCCGTAAACCGGCATAATCGATGATCATAAGCTTATGATCCACCTCCACTCCAGGGATACCAAAGCAGATTGCCTTTATCTGCGGAAACTTCTGCAGCATTCTCTCAATATTTAAATCAAAGGAGCTAACGGTTACCTGACTTAAGCTTTGCTGCTCTCTCTCAAGGACTTCCCCCTTTAGATTTACGACACAGTAATAGGCCTGATCCTGCCCATGAAGCTCATGCATATAGATCATTAATGCCAATCGGTATTCGCTGTTATAGCGGAAGGAGGCAGCGGGACGGCCCCCGTCAGAGGGTATGGTCTTATGGGGGAGGATTTCACCGGATGCAATGAGTGTATTCACCAGGGAATTAATCGTTACCACACTAAGTCCGGTATCCTCCGCCAGCTGAGGCTTTGTTGCCACTCCAAGCTTTTTTATGGCACTTCGTACCTTATTTAAATTAATATCCTTGATAATATTTAATCGATCACTCATTTTCGTCAGCTCCTTCTAAGCATATGGTTCTTACTTTTATCTTCCTTTTTCCCTTTGGCGAATGGCAAGATTAACCTTTTCAACACTGAGCAGCATAAGGAGCAGGAAGGCGAGAACCACAAAGGGAAAAATACCGATGCTTGTCTTGCCAGCGATTGCCCCAAAGATAGGCGGGAGAAAGGTGGAGCCGGTATAGGCAACTGCCATTTGATAGCCGATGAGCGCAGCAGAATGGTTACTGCCAAAGCGAACCGGTGTTTCATGAATTAATCCCGGATAAATTGGTGCCAAACCAAGCCCGATCAGAATAAATCCGATCAGGGAGAATACGGCAGGAAGGGGGAGCAGAATGAAGATTCCGCCGGATATGGCAATTAGTTGACCCCAGCGGATTAAGGTACGATTACCGACCTTCAGGGTAATAAAGCCGGTAATTAATCTTCCCATGGTTATTCCTCCATAATATAAGGAAACCCATCCGGCTGCTGTCTCGGCTAAAACATCCCGGCTGCCAACAAGATAACTGGCTCCCCATAAGCCAACCATACTTTCTGATGCACAATAAAGCAGAAAGGCAATCAGAGTCGCTTTTACACCCTTGATACGAAATACACTACTTTTTTCCTCTGTAGCTTCCGGATTTGCAAGCTCCTGGGAGTCAGCTTGGGTGTTCTGAGCTTCGTGCGCCTTAGCCACCTTGTTCCAGAGAGGGAGGGTTACGAATAAGATAACTACAAGGGTAAACTGGATCATGGATACCGCCAGGTAACCACCCCTCCAGGAATTATTTTTCGAAATAAAGGCTGACATTAAAATCGGCCCCAGGGTTGCTCCCACTCCCCAAAAGCAATGCAGCCAGTTCATATGGTGAGCCTTATAATTCTGGGCTACAAAATTATTTAATGCTGCATCAACGGATCCTGCCCCCAGGCCCAGGGGTACCGCCATGACCGCAAGCCAAATAAAAGATGGTGACATAGCGTAGCCAAGTAACGCTCCCGCTGTCATAATGCAGCTGATCAGGGTTACCTTCCCTGTTCCCAGCTTACCAACCACCTTCCCGCTGGCTAAGCTTGACAGGATGGTTCCTCCCGCTGCGATCATGGATAATATTCCTGCAGCACCAAGAGAGGAGCCTAAATCCTGCCGCATGACAGGCCATGCTGAGCCCAGGAGTGAATCCGGTAGTCCCAGGCTGATAAATGATAAATAAATAATAATCAAGAACCAGGTTGCCATAATAAATCCTCTTTCCTTTTTTAGTTAATAAATAGACTTTATAAAGTTCATTTATTATGGTAACCCAGATTTTTCTAAATGTCAAATTAAATATTCATTACAACAACCAGTTTATACAGTAGTGTTGTGATCAAGCATAACACCACTGCCACAGCTGTCGGTATCAGTGCGGAAAGCACCGTCCATTTCAGGCTTCCGGTTTCTTTTTTAATGGTTAACAGGGTGGTTGCACAAGGCCAATGCAGCAGTGAAAACAACATTACATTCAGCGCTGTCAGAGGTGTCCATCCATGCTCCAGCAGGATCGTTCTCAGAGAAGCCAGGCTGTCAAAATCAACCATGGTACCTGTCGCCAGATAGGCCATGAGAAGAATCGGCAGCATAATCTCATTGGCCGGGAGGGCAAGAAGGAAGGCAATGAGAATAAAACCATCCAAACCGATCAGTTTCGCAGCAGGATCGAGAAAGCCGGCCACATGACCCAATATGCTCAGATCCCCGATATATAGATTGCTGAAGAGCCAGGTGATCGCTCCTGCCGGGGCTGCTACGATGATTGCTCTCCAAAGTACAAATATGGTCCGGTCAATCACAGAGGTATAAAGCACCCGCCCGATTTTTGGCACCCGATAAGGAGGGAGCTCCAAAGTAAAGGTTGAGGGAACACCCCTTAAAATTGTCTTAGAAAGCAGATAAGACAGGCAAAGGGTAACTGTAATTCCGATGACAATGAGACCTGTCACCATGAGTGCAGGAAGGATCCCAAGGCTTCCCCCGGTGTAGGATAAGAGAAAGATGGAGGAAATTGCAATCAAGGTAGGAAAGCGTCCATTGCAGGGAACAAAATTATTGGTGAGAATGGCAATCAATCGTTCTCTGGGAGAGTCTATGATTCTGCAGGCGGTAATCCCTGCTGCATTGCAGCCCAATCCCATACACATGGTAAGACATTGCTTTCCATGGGCACAGGCCTTCTTAAACATATGGTCCAGGTTAAAGGCAACTCTGGGCAGATATCCAAGGTCCTCCAGGATAGTAAAAAGCGGAAAGAATATGGCCATAGGCGGAAGCATCACAGACACTACCCAGGCCAGGGTCTTGTATAAGCCCTGAACAAGAATACCATGAAGCCAATCCGGGGCGTTAATTCTCATAAATAATCCCGATAATTGATCCCCTATTCCGAATAAAAACTCTGCCAGCATAGCCGACGGTACATTGGCTCCTGAGATTGTGATCCATAAAACAAGAGCCAGTAAGCTAAGCATGAGGGGTATTCCCACTATTCTTGAGGTAATGATATTATCAATCTTTCTATCCCTGCGATTCGGTTCTGATCTTTCTATAATGAAGCGTTCCTTAAGCTCTTCTGCCTTCTGATAAATTGCCTGGGTTATGATATCCCTGACAGAACTTCGATCCTCTATGGCAAGGGTCTCCTGGGTGACCACTTGGTCACTGCCCTGGATATCCATCTGCGAATTCCTGGCAATGGAATGCAAAAGCCTCTCATCTCCGTCAATGATGCGCAGTACCAGCCATCTGGAGCTGAAGTCCTTAGCCTTTTCCTCCATGAAGGCTTGAAGCAGCTGTATCCTGCTCTCCAGCTCCCCAGGATATCTGACATAATTCGGGCTAGGAACAAGTTCATCCGTGACAACCTTATTCACTGTTTCCATCAGCTCATCTATTCCTTTTCTGCTTCGGGCAGCGCATAAAACAATAGGGATGCCAAGCTCCTGTTCAAGTCCGGCAGCGTCTATTTCAATTTTCTTCTTCCGGGCTTCATCCACGAGATTGATGCACAGGATTACACGATTGGTCAGCTCCATCACCTGATAGACCAGATTCAGGTTCCGTTCCAGGCAGGTTGCATCCGCTACGACAATGACAGCATCCGAATTGCCAAAGCAAAGGAAGTCCCGGGCAACCTCCTCTTCCACTGAAGCTGCAAACAAGGAATAGGTACCGGGCAGATCTACCAGTATAAACTCCTTTCCTGCATAAGTATATTCCCCTCTGGCTGATACCACGGTTTTACCCGGCCAGTTCCCCGTATGCTGATGAAGTCCGGTAAGGGCATTGAATACAGTGCTTTTGCCGGTATTGGGATTACCTGCCAGGGCAATGACATACTGTCCCTCTTTTTTTTCAATCACATTGACATCTGTAAGAGCATCGCTTTGGGTAGATTGAAAGGTTAATCCCATACCAGACCTCCTTGTTCAATTACCGTAATTAATGAGGCTTCTTCCTTGCGAAGCGCTATCATGGCACCGCGTATGCCATATACTGTGGGATCTCCGGATGGTCCCCTCCTGATCACTTCCACCCTGGCTCCTCTGGTCAGTCCCAGTGCCAGCATCCTTTCCCTCAATCGTTCTGTAGCCAGAAGATCATGTACGATAACATATTTTCCTACGGAAACATCGTTCAGCTTTAACATAAGCAACCTCCGTTAAAAACAGGTAAGAAAGTTAGCTGAGAGTAACTTTCTTACATTCAGCTAATATTAATTGTAATATTAAGATATGAAGGTGCTTTCTAATGGTTCTGTATAACATCGTCCTTTTTACAAAATAAATGTCCGGCACATTATGCCGGACATTTACTTTGTAATATT